>DATFCB010000079.1:0-7469 GCA_035253525.1 Pyrinomonadaceae bacterium
CTCTTCCTCAAGCGCGGCCGGCTCAAATCACTGCGCCTCGTCTTCGGCCGCCACGTCAGGCTGTTCCAGCGACCGTTAGACCACCCGCAATCAATCGCGCGCCTCAGGAAGCTCAATCTCGATGTCGGCCTGCACAAGGCCGGCAGTATCTACCGCGACGCGACGATCAAAGCCTTCCGCCTCGGCATCCTCAACCCACACATCGGAATGCTGCCGGGTTTTCGCGGGCGCAACGTGATGGAGTGGTCGCTCCTTGAGGGCGAGCCGGTCGGCATCACCGTCTTCTTCATCGACCCGGGAATTGATACGGGCCGCGAGATAGTCCTGCGCGAAGAGGTAGACATCTCCCACTGCGCGTCAGTCGCGGAGGCCAAACAATATCTTTTCGACCTCGACGCGGTCTACTTTCGCCGCGCGCTCGAACTTCTGCGCTCAAGTGATTTCGAGTATCAAATCAACGACGGGTCCGGGCGCAGATATTACGTCATGTCGAAACTTTTCAGGGGCGTGGTCGAAAAAATAATCGAGGCCAAAAGCTGATGTGTGGAATCTGCGGAGTCTGGGAATATGGGGCGGCTGCGGGACGCGTCGAGCGCGCCCTGGTCGAGCGCATGCGCGACGAGATGCCGCATCGCGGGCCGGACGACGCTGGCTCTTTGATCTTCGACGAGGGGCGTGGCGGCCTCGGCTTCCGCCGCCTCTCCATCATTGACCTCTCGGAGGCGGGCCACCAACCCATGCACGGCTGCACGGATGCGGTCTGGCTCGTCTTCAACGGCGAGATTTACAACCACGCAACTTTGCGCGAAGGTTTGGAAGAGCGCGGGCACGTCTACAGCTCGCGCACGGACTCGGAAACCATCCTCCATCTTTACGAAGAGCGCGGGCTCGACTTCGTACACGACATCGAAGGCGACTACGCCATCTGTCTCTGGGACGAGCGCGCCCAGCGGCTCACACTCGTCCGCGACCGCATAGGGGTCAAGCCGCTCTACTTCTATCACAAAGACGGCCGCTTCATCTTCGCCTCCGAGATTAAGGCCATCCTGCAACATCCTGCCGTGAGCGCGGACGTTGACGAAGAGGCGCTCTATCACTACCTGACTTTTCTGACCACCCCCGCGCCCCGAACGCTCTTCCGCGACATACAAAAAATCCCCGCCGGGCACATGCTCACGGTTTCGCGCGACGGCACAGTCAGGCTCGAACAATACTGGGACGCCCTGCCGCCCGAGACCGTCGAAGAGCGGAGCGAGGAGGAGCACAAGGCGGAAATCCTGCGGCTGCTGCGCGAGTCCATCAAGAAGCGCATGATGTCGGACGTGCCGTTCGGCGTCTTCCTCTCCGGCGGCGTTGACTCCTCTGCAAACGTCGCGCTGATGTCGGAACTGATGACGCGGCCCGTCGAGACGTTCACCGTCGGCTTCAAGGACGCGGAGTATTTGAACGAGCTTGACTCGGCCCGACGCATCGCGCGCGACTTCAAGACGAATCACCACGAGGTCATCATCTCCGAAAAAGAGATGCAGCAATTCCTGCCGGACCTCGTGTTCCACCAGGACGAGCCGATTGCGGACCCTGTCTGCGTGCCGCTCTATTACGTCTCGAAGCTGGCGCGCGATTCGGGCACGATTGTCGTGCAGGTCGGAGAAGGCTCGGACGAGATTTTCAGCGGCTACGAAAACTACGTGCGCCACCTGCGTATTTACGAGAAATTCTGGCGGCGGGCGGAGCGCGTGCCGCTCGGGTTGCGCCGCGCCGCCACAGCCTTCGCCCGCCCCGCTTTGGAAGCGACCGGGAAGAAACGCGCCGCGGTTGACCTTCTGCGTCGCCTCGGCGCGAACGAGCCGCTGTTCTGGGGCGGCGTGGTCGTCTACGATGAGACGTTCAAGCCGCGCGTGCTCTCAAAGCAGATGCGCGAGCGCATGAGCGGGCGCTCGTCGCTCGAAGCCGTCAGCCCTTACCTTGACCTGATTGAACGAGAGAGGCCCGCCTCGGATTTTCTCTCGCGCATGACTTACCTGGAATTGAAACTACGCCTGCCCGAGTTGCTGCTCATGCGTGTGGACAAGATAACTATGGCGACGAGCGTGGAAGCGCGCGTGCCGTTTCTAGATCATCATCTGGTCGAGTATGCGCTTGCGTTGCCGCGTGAGTTGAAGGTCGAGGGCCGGAGCGGCAAGCACATTCTGAAACGCGCGCTCGAAGAGATTCTGCCGCACGACCTGCTCTACAGCCGGAAGCGAGGTTTCGGAGCGCCCGTGCGCGAGTGGTTCCGCAACGGGCTGGGCGGCTGGCTCGATTCGCACCTGCTGAACTCACAAATCGTGCGGCGCGATTTCTTCGACTACACGTTCGTCGCGCGCCTGCTTGAAGAGCACCGCCGCGGCGCACAGGACTGGGGCTTTCACCTCTGGGCTTTGCTCAACCTCAGCCTCTGGTACGAGCGCTGGATCGAGCGCGTTTGAAGAAAATGTTAGAGCAGCCCATAGAGGAAGCGACCGCGACCGCCGCTGTCGCCGCCGGTTCGTCGCGGCGTGGCTTCTCCGCGCACGTCGCGTGGACGTTCGGGGCGCGCATCCTGATGACGGTCAACAGCGTCGCCGCTGGCGTCATCGTCGCGCGCTGGCTCGGCGCGGAGGGCTTGGGCCAACTGGCCGTCATCAACGTCGCCGTTGCCACGGTCGTCCAACTCGGGAGCGCCGGTCTCCCCTCGGCCAATACCTATTTCATCGCGCGCGACAAGAAAGATTTCGTGCCGGCGGCCATCAACTCTCTGCTCTTCGCAGTGGTAGTGGGCGGCCTCCTGGCGTTGGGGCTGACATGGCTCGCGGCTTTGCGGCCAGGATGGTTCGGTTTCATCCCGCCGCGCCTCGTCGCCATCGCCGCCCTCTCCATCCCGTTCCAGCTCGTCACGCTCATCGGCCTCAATATCTTCCTCGCGGTCGGGCGCGTCGAGCGCTTCAATTTGTTAGACCTCCTGGGGCAATCGTTCGTCCTCGTCAACGCGGTCCTCGCACTCATCATTTTGGGCGCGGGGCTATGGATGCTCGTTATCCTGAACACGGGCGCGAGCGCGTTTGTCGCTATCATTATCGCTGCGCTGGTCTGGGTTTATGGCGCGAGGATGGAAGGCGGGGCGAGGTGGCGTCCGAGCCTGCGGCTCTTCGGGCGCATGATGCGCTACGGCGTCAAGTTTCACGTCTCGGTCCTGGCCGGGCTTTTAATCTTCCGCGCGGACCTGCTGGTGGTCAACTATTTTCGCGGCGAAGCCGAGGCGGGCGTGTACAGCGTGGCGTCGCAGGTGGCTATGATGCTGATGCTCTTGCCGGGCGTCATCGCCACGCTGCTCTTCCCGCGTGTTGCGGCACAGCGCGACGAGACGGGCGAGCTGACCTGCGTGGTCACACGGCACACGGCGTTCGTCATGCTCTTCGTCTGCCTCGCGGCCGTCCCGCTGAGCTTCGTCCTGCCACTGCTCTACGGCGCGAAGTTCGCGGACGTGAGCGTGCAGTTGCTCATCCTGCTGCCGGGCGTTTATCTGATAGGGCTTGAGTCTGTGCTGGTTCAGCACTTCAACGCGACGGGGCTGCCCGTCGCAATTCCATTGTTCTGGGTGGCGACGCTTCTTCTCAACCTCGCGCTGACGTTCGCGCTCGTCCCACCGTTGGGAGCGCGCGGCGCGGCGCTGGCGTCCGCCGCGAGTTACGCCCTCATCTTCGCCCTCATCGCTCTTTACTTTCGCGCCCGCACCGGCCGCAGACTTTCCGAAGCGTTAATAGTGCGCGGCGACGAACTGCGAAAGTTACTCGCCCTTGTGAAGACCCGAGGACATAGACCAGGACTTTGAAACGCGCTCTTAGCTTGTGCGTGCCTTCCTGTGGACTCTCGTGACTACTCCGCGCGCGGCCTCCCAGATTCTCTCGCCAAACCAGAAAAGCGCAGTGGCGATCAGTATCGCGAAGAAATAGTGCATGGCTAAGACGTAGCGGGGCTCGATGTGCAGCGGCGAGTGCACGCCGAGATAGTAAACGGGAACCGCGAGCACGATGGCTAAAGTACGGCCGCGCCGGGCGAGGGCCAACAGAGCTAGACCGATTAGCGTGAGCGGGAGCAGCCAGGCGGTCTTGAAGAATTTCTGAACGACCTTGACCAGCGTGCGCGGGTAACGCGTCCACAGGTACGAAGCTGGCCCGAGCCGAAACATCTCCGCGCGGCCGACCTCTACGACCGGGCGCGCCTCTTTCGATTCGGCGTTCGCCAGCACCAAGCGTAGCTGATCCGCGTTCGTATTCACGAAAGCGAGTTGAAGGACGGTCATGGAACCTTCCATCTGCGCCCCCGGTTCAAAGGAGTCAGGAATGCCTGCGGACGCCAGCGTGGCCCCGCCGTTCACACTTTCCACCCTGATGACCATGCGGCCCTGTTCGGCGCGGACCGGAAGCCTGAGCACGTAATCGGACTTCCTCTTGACGCTGATCGGGGCCGAAACGAACTGCCTCCCCTGCAATGAGTCGTCGCCAGCGATGCGTAGCGCCACATCGTTCTCCGCCAGGGACAACTGCGCCTGTCCCGAAGTTGAAGAAGTATTGTTCGCCATCAACTCCGCTGGAGAACTGGCCCACGTCAATTCCGTTTCACTGGTAATCTCAAGCGAGTTTGAAATCGTCGGCTCGACCGAAACCACCGGAACTTTCTCGTTTTCGAGCATCAGCGCGGCGCGCCGCAGCATGACGCCCAGGAACCAGAGTTTGTTCGAGCGAATGACGGACAGGGCGCGGGCCACGCGCGCGCGTTCTCGTTCGATGCCGTCCGGCCTGTACAAATCATCCGCGTAGTCCGGGCGGTTGTACATGAGAGCTTCCTGGCGGCACGCAGCATCGTCATAAGCCTCCATTCCGAACCTTTTCTCCGGGTCGTAATCGGCGATCCCGGCGACTAGATTCTGCCCCGCGCTGAGCGACACTGGAATGAAACTTCTGTAGACGATTGCGTTGCGGATCGTGATGGGCGCGATGACGAGAAGCGCGGCTGCGACCAGCGAGGCCGCGTAACGCCATCGCCTGCCGCGTTCGAACAGCACTAAAATCAAGAGGCCGAGAAACGGGGCCAAGAGCAATGCATTGGCACGGAGCCAGCACGAAAGACCGATGGCCGCACCGGCCGCGATGATCGGCCAGACGCGCGGGCGCTTGCTCGCCCTGACGATGAGATAGACTGCCAGCAGGATCGGCAGTGCGGAAACGGCATCGGGCAGAAGCAGGAGCGAGCTGTAAGCGAGTTGAGGCGAGAATGCGACGAGCAGCCCGGCGATAACGGCCGCCGCGACGGGTAATATCTCTGCCGCAATCAGAAAGATTAACAGGGCCGCGCCGGCGTCGCAGAGGATTTGAAACAGACGCAGCGCTGCGTCCGAGTTGCCGGACACCTTGTAAATCGCGGCCATCAGAATCGCGTAGCCCGGCGGGTGCATCAAGATGCCTGGGTCTGGATCGGGCGTGGAGCCGCGGACGAAAGAGGTGAGGTCGCCATTGAGTAAGAACTGCGCCTCGTCCTTATAACGCTCGGTCAGCCTCCACATCGTCTTGTCAATCGTGTGCCAATTATTTTGCCACTGAAGGAGCCTCACACCCGTGGCGACGAAGAATATCGTCAGGCAAATCACGACCGCGTTCTGACGTGTGAGGGGCTTCGCCTGTAGGCCGTCCGCCGGTAGGAGATGCGACCTGAGCCGTGTAAGTTTCGCGGCGAGGCTTTTCATGTAATCAAGCCGGTCTAGTAAGATGTTGCCGTCCGTGTCAGCTCATCGGTGGAATCAACATGGTAGCCTATTAAAGCCGTGAATCGTAAATCGTGAATCGTGAATAGAAACACCTGTTTTTACGATTTACGATTTACGATTCACGATTTACGAAATATGAAAGTCGTCCTGCTTGCCTTAAGCGGCGATGTTGCCCGCGCGCGCGAAGCGCTCGGTCGTGTTTACCCGCACGCGAAAATAGAGGAGATTCCGCGCGCACAGATTGAGAGCGTAGGGATGGGGCAGCGGCTGAGTGTCTTGCGTGCGCAGCGCCCGGAAGTTTTCGCCGTTGCGACCGAGCGGCTCGCGTGGCAGCGCGGCCAGAACGCGTTTCTACTTTTCGGCGCTCTCGCCGGCGCGCGGCGCACCATCATTCTCGACGCGCACGGCGCATGGCGCTGGGAGACGCGAGCGCGCAGCCTCCTGGCCGCGCCCGTGCGCATGACGCACGAGGCGGCCATCAGCGCCAAGGCCATGACGCGCGCCGCAAGACAACTGCGCCGCCTTGAGCTGGCCGTCAGGCGCGGCGTCCATCTGAAAACTCGTCCCGTGCAAAAGGACGACCACGACGAGACGGAGATAGTCTATCTGCGTGCGACGCCCGGACCTGGGACGCAACTCGGCGGCGCGGCGAGCCACATCAACGGTTTCATCAACGCTGCCTCAAGTTTAGGCGCGCGCGTCTCGCTCGTCAGCAACGACCAGATCGCGGGGCTGGACGAGGAGCGTACGCCCCTGAAAATTATCTGGCCCAAACCTATAGGCTCTACGCGCGCGGCCTTCGACATCTACAACAATCTACTCTTCACGCACGAGGCGACGCGCGAGATCGAAAGCGCGCGGCCCCATTTTATATACCAGCGCTACAGCCGCTTTAGTTGGGCGGGCGTTGAGGCGAGTCTGAAGTCGGGGCGGCCGCTCTTTCTCGAATACAACGGCTCGGAGGTGTGGGTCGGGCGACACTGGGACCGCGTCGGGAAACTGGCCCTGCTCGCGCGTTACGAGCGGTTGAACCTGGCAGCCGCATCCCGCGTCTTCGTCGTCTCGGAAGTGGAGCGCCGGAACCTTTTGCGCGCGGGCGTCGAAGATGAAAAGATCGTGGTCAACCCGAACGGCGTGGACGCGGAGCGTTTTCGGCCGAACATCGGCGGCGAGAATGTGCGTCGCGAGTTGGGGATTGAAGAGGACGAAACACTCGTCGGCTTCGTCGGCACGTTCGGGCCGTGGCACGGCGTGCTGGCGTTGGCCGAGGCCGTCAAGCTCATGCCGGAGGGCGCGCGCGTGCGCTTCCTGATGGTTGGGAGCGGCGTGCTGCGCGCGGAGGTCGAGCGTATTTTGCGCGAGGCGGGCGTGTCGCGGCGCGTGATTCTGACGGGCGCGGTCGAGCACGGGCGCATCCCCGGTCTGCTGGACGCGTGCGACGTGCTGGCCTCGCCGCACGTCCAACTCGCGGACGGGAGCGAGTTCTTCGGCTCGCCGACGAAGCTCTTCGAGTACATGGCGATGGGCAAGGCAATCGTCGCCAGCCGCCTGGGCCAGATCGGCGAAGTTCTGGCACACGAGGAGACGGCGCTCCTGGTCGAGCCGGGCGACGCGCGCGGGCTGTGCGAGGCAATCCTGCGGCTGGTAGACTCACACGACCTGCGCGCACGCCTCGGCGCGGCGGCCC
>DATFCB010000080.1:0-4041 GCA_035253525.1 Pyrinomonadaceae bacterium
TCTCGTCGCCCTAAACGACCGGGCGCAGGCGTTCGCCCGCCCACGCTCCCGACACACGAAGGCCGGGGACAACCTTGCACAAGCTGCTCCCCGGCCCTTTTTTGTTGCCCGACTGAGAGAGCCAGACGCGCGCGCCCTCAGTGCCGGGGAGGACTGTTTTCGTCCTCGGCGTCCTCCGCCTGCGACTCAACCTGGTGATTCGTCCCGAGCGTCCACGACGGCGGGTCGCTCGCGGGGAACGATTGCTTCAGGGTCTCGTCTATCTCGTCTTCGAGCGCCGCCGCCGCGTCGTCCGCGTTTTGGTCCCGTTCCGAATCTTTGTCTTCAGTCATGACGCATTCTCGACTTACTGGTTGATGAAGCCTAAAAGCTCGCCCGCCAGACTCTGGTCAATCGTCTTGAGAATTTCGTATTGCTCGCGCGCCGCCGCTTTGTCGCGCACGCCGAGGTAAGCGAGCCCCAGATTATAGTGGGCCATTGCCAGCCCCGGCCTGACCTTGAGCGTTTCCCTGTAGGCTTCGGCGGCTTCGGCGTACCTGCCCGCCGAGTAGTAGGCCAGGCCGAGGTTGAAGTGTGCCGCGGCGCTCTTGGGGTCAAGGCGGACGGCGTTCTTAAGACTCTCTATAGCCTCCGGGAACTTGCGCAACTCTGTGTAGGCGTTGCCCAGATTCTTATAAGTCTGCGACAGCACGTCAAACTTCGTCTGATACTCCTGCATGTACGCCTGGCCCGATTCCGGCACGAGGCGGAGGACTTCCCTGCCAGCTGCGATGGCCTCCTCGTAGTTCCCCGCCTGGTTGTGTATGTAACCCAGGTTGTTGTAAGCCTCCGCGTAGTCCGGCCTGAGCTTAATCAGTTGGCGGTAAATTTCGGCCGCGTCCGTGAAGCGCTTGAGGCGTATGTAGGCGTAGCCGAGCGGGAAGTAGGCTTCGACGTAGGTCGGGTCAATGCTGATGGCCTGTTTATATTCCGCCACGGCCTGATCGTAGCGCTGCCGGTCGTTAAAGATGTTTCCCAACCCGGCGTGCGGACGCGGGTCTTGAGAATCCAGGCTCGCGGCCAGCCTGTACTGCTCTTCGGCTTCGGTGAAGCGCGGCGTCCCGGCCCTGCGCGCCGCGTTGGCCCGCTCAATCGCGTTCTCTTTACGCTGAGCCGAGGCAGACGAAGCCCCGCCGCGCCTGAGCTTGGGGTCGTCGGGCCGCCGAACGACGAGGCCGCCGGCCCCGCCCGAGATGTCCTGCGCCAGTAAGCCCGTGCCGCAGAGCGCGAGCGCGGCCATCAAGACCAGAGTCGCGCGAAAGATTAGTTGCATCGTACTTCTCATAACGTCATTTAGATCGCGCCCGGCGGAATCTATTGCCGAGAGGACCGGCCCGCGCCTTCGGTTGGATGCGCTTTTCACGAACGGTGTCGGCCACGGCGGGAATATATTATCATCACTCACACGGACGGGCAGCCTTAGACCGTAAGGAGAGAGGAAACAAAGTATGGTGACAGGTGTTGCTGAAGAACTGCTGCGAGTGGTCGAGTCAACCGCAGAACGGCTGCGCGCGGTGAGCGAGGCGGAAGCGGCGGGCGCGGCCGCCGGGGGCAAGTGGTCGAAGAAACAGATTCTGGGCCACCTGATAGACTCCGCGGCCAACAACCACCAGCGCTTCGTCAGGGCGCAAGAGGGCGCGGAGTTCAACGGCCCCAGGTACGAGCAGGAGCACTGGGTCGGCGTGCAGGACTACGCGTCGAGCAGTTGGCCCGAGCTGATAGAGTTCTGGCGACTCTACAATCGCCACCTGGCCCACGTCATCAGGCGAATCCCCGAAGAACGGCTCGGCGTGAGTTGCCGCATCGGGCCGGCCGAGCCTGTCACGCTCGGCTTCGTCGTCGAGGACTATCTGACGCACCTGAAGCACCACCTGCGGCAGATAGACGGAGAAGAGACAGGGCCATTTATTTCTGGCGCGCAGTCGGACATTTGAAAGCATGACAATCGAAGAAGCATATCCCTTTTCCGATTTGGCCCTGTCGCGCCGGCTCGAAAAGACGGAGGGGCAGAGCAACGTGGGATTCGTGGAGGCACGCGCGAAGGCGTTTCCAGAAAGCGGCGCGTGTTGGATTGAGGTCGCGGGCGCTTATGCCATGTACGACGGCGTCGGCTCGCCCGTGTCGCAGACCTTCTGCCTGGGCATGTTCGAACCCGTGACTGAGGGCGGGCTTGACGAACTTGAAGAGTTCTTCCAGTCGCGCGGCGCGGAAGTGTTCCACGAGATGAGCCCGCTCGCCGACCCGAGCGCGCTGGCCTTACTGAACGAGCGCGGCTATCAACCCGTAGAATTCACCAGCGTGATGTTCCGGCCCATACGTCCGGGGCTTCGCCTGGCGGAGCAGTGCAACGAGCGGCTACGCGTACGCGCCGTCGGTAAAGGCGAGTACGACCTCTGGGCGCAGACGGCCGCGCGCGGGTGGAGCAGCGAGTACCCGGAGTTGACGGACTTCATGCTTGAGCTGTCGCAGCTCAGCGCTCACAGGGTCGGCGGCCTCTCCTTCGTTGCGGAGTTGGACGGGGAAGCCATAGCCACGGGCGCGCTCAGCATCTGCGAGGGCGTGGCGCTCCTGGCGGGGGCGAGTACCGTCCCCGAAGCGCGCAAGCAGGGCGCGCAACTGGCGCTGCTCGAAACCCGCCTCCAGACTGCCGCCGAGCAGGGCTGCAACATAGCCATGATGTGCACCTTGCCCGGCAGCGCCTCGCAACGCAACGCCGAACGCCAGGGCTTCCGCATCGCCTACACGCGCACCAAGTGGAAAAAGCAATGATGAGCTTTGCGGGATGCGTGATGAATTATAGCCAACTGCAATTGAGTGCGACCCATAGGAAGTCTCACGCAAAGACGCAAAGGCGCAAAGAAGACCGCAAAGCAGTTGAATGCTTTTTTACCTTGCGTGCTTTCTTTGCGCCTTTGCGTCTCCAGCGTGAGATGTTTTCTTCAGCCCACACTCAATTGCAAACTGACATAAAAACCAGTTGTCCTTAATTCCGCATTTCTTCTTTAGTACGGGCTGCCGAGTTCCTGCATGGTCTTCACTTCCCTGTAGCCCGCGGGGATGTCGAAGAGCGCGGCGTCGAGTGTTGCGGTCGAGATGTCCACGACCTCCTGCGTTGACGACGAGGTGGGCGTGGCTATGGGCTCAACTTCGCCGCCCGTGTTGAACTTCATTTTGGTGGTCGTCTCGACCGGGTAACCGAGTTTAGCCGTGCCCTCGGTCTTGAAGCGCACTTCGTCCACACAGTCCGACTGGTCTACGGGAAACAGCGGTGTGTTCGAGCCGTCCGTTGCGCAGCTCAGCCCGCCGGGCAAATCCACGTACCAGCCGTCCGTCTCCATCTCCATGTTCATAGGGTTACAAGCCCCTTCGGACGCGGAGATAACGGTCTTGGTCTTAACGCGTCTCGCCGTCAGCCCCATAATCTGTTTGCGCTCGCCCGTGTCGGTCGCGGTGGTCGTGTAGGTGACGACGCCGCCGCGGCGCGCTTTTGTGCCAGCGGCTGTGCCACTTCCGTTCACGCGCGCGCCTGCGGCCGCGCCTCCCCCGGCGAGCGGCGTGATGAGATAAGTCTTGGTCTTGTCGTTAATCTGAATCGAGCGCTTGAGGTCACATTGATAAATGCTCGTGTAGCCCATGCCCTCTGTGCGCTGGCGCGAGCCCTTGATGTAGGTCGTGGAAGTGAGGCTCTGCCCTCCCGCCATGCTCTTCGTGGTTATTTTAACGTCGGCCAGGATGATTGAAGCCGAACAGAAGAGCGCGACGACGAGCGACACGGAGCGCACGAATTTTTGTCCCCAGAAGGTCCGCGACCATTCGGGCCTGGCAGCCGCAATGGGCTCGGGCTTCGTTCTGGAAAAGACGCCCAACACTCTGGCGAGCCTGGATTCTGATTTTTGATGATTGCTGTTCCGCATGATTTAAGTCTCTCCTGTAGGTGGTTCGGCAAAATTCCTGCCCTACCCATAAACGCGCAAAGCGGCGGCGAAATGGATCAGGGACTCA
>DATFCB010000081.1:0-2003 GCA_035253525.1 Pyrinomonadaceae bacterium
GCCCGCTTTCCGCCCGAGGGTGTTTGGCGGGAATTAGTGAAAACAAAAATTTGAAATTTGTGATTTGAAGTCTCAAATCAATTCTTATGTCAACAGCAGTCAAGAAAGAGCACAAATCTAACAAGCCCGCGCGCGGCGGCGCGGCGACATTCCTCGACGCCATTCGCCAGGGAATCTGGGAGGAGATGGAGCGCGACCCGACCGTCTTCTGCATCGGCGAGGACGTTGGCGCTTACGGCGGCGCGTTCAAGGTGACGGATGGATTGATTGACGAGTTCGGCGAGGAGCGCGTGATTGACACGCCCATCTCGGAGGCGGCGATTGTCGGCGCGGCGTGCGGAGCCGCCTTGATGGGGATGCGGCCCGTGGCCGAGTTTCAGTTCATAGACTTCATCTCCGCGGGCTTCGACATGCTGACCAACTACGCGGCCAAGTGTCGCTACCGCTGGGGCGCGAACCTGCCGGCCGTCTTTCGCGGCCCGTGCGGCTCGGGCGTGCACGCCGGCCCCTTCCACTCGATCAACGCCGAGTCGTTCTTCCTGAACACCGCGGGGCTGAAGATTGTCGAGCCTTCGACCGCTTACGATGCGAAGGGATTAATTAAGGCGGCGATACGCGACCCGGACCCTGTGCTCTACTTCGAGCATAAAAAACTCTACCGCCTGCCGCGGCTGCGCGAGGAGTTGCCCGAAGAGGATTACGTGGTGGAGATTGGCAAGGCGCGCGTTGCGCGCGAGGGGCGTGACCTTTCCATCATCACGTTCGGCGCGCAAGTTCTGAACGCGCTCGACGCTGCGGCGGAGTTGGAGAAGGAAGGGTTGGACGTGGAGGTCATAGACCTCAGGACGCTCGCGCCAATGGACAAGCCTGCGATTCTGGCGTCGGCCAGGAAGACGAGCAAGGTGATGGTGCTGCACGAGGCGTCGCGCACGGGCGGCATCGGCGGTGAAATCGCCGCCACCATCGGCGAGGAGGCTTTCGAGTGGCTCGACGCGCCAGTCATCCGCGTCGCCTCGCTCGACACGCCCGTCCCCTATTCGCCGCCGCTCGAAGAGTATTACCTGCCGCAGACCAAAGACGTGCTCGACGCGGCGCGCAAGCTGGCAGCGTACTGAAAAAAGTGGTCAGTGGTCGGTGGTCAGTTAAAAGCAAATGCGCGACGCTGACAACTGCCTGTCTTCAACTGACCACTGACCACCGACCACTGACCACTGATTACGAGAGGAGCGCTAAATCATGCCGAAGTTTGTTATCGAGCGGGAAATTCCGGGGGCCGGCGATTTGACGGCCGAGGAGTTGCGGGGCATCTCGCAGAAGTCTTGTGGGGTCTTGCAGAATATGGGGCCGCAGATTCAGTGGGTGCAGTCTTACGTCACGGGCGATAAGGTTTACTGCGTCTACATCGCGCCCAATGCAGAGATGGTGCGCGAGCACGCCGCGCAGGGCGGCTTTCCCGCGAACCGCGTTTCCGAAGTCAAGTCGATGATTGATCCGACTACAGCAGAATAAAACAGTGATAAGTGATGAGTGATAAGTGATAAGAAAAAGCGATTGTCTTTAACTCATCACTTATCACTCATCACTTATCACTCCCAGGAGCATTTATGAGCACAGAAGTTGTCATGCCGCAGATGGGCGAGTCCATCGCAGAGGGGACGATTACGCGTTGGCTGAAGAAGGTGGGCGACCGCGTCGAGCGCGACGAGCCGCTGTTTGAGATTTCGACCGACAAGGTGGACGCGGAGATTCCGAGCCCCGCTGCGGGCGTCCTCACCGAGATCAAGTTCAAAGAGGGCGAGACGGTCGAGGTCAACAAGGTCGTCGCCGTGTTGGACGGAGGCGAAGGTGCGTCCGCGCAGTCGAACGGCGGCGCGAGCGCCGCGGAGGTCTCTGCGCCCGCGCCCGCGTCACAGGCGGCCGTTTCGCCTGAGCCGCCGCCGCCACCACCATCATCGCCTCCGGCGCAGGCCGAGCAGCCAGCGCAGCAGCAGCCTTCGGCGCAG
>DATFCB010000082.1:0-2096 GCA_035253525.1 Pyrinomonadaceae bacterium
TCGAACTGATGGCGACTCACTCGCTCGACTTCTGGCTGACGAGCGAGGACTTGCCCGACCCGTCGAACCGCGTCACGCTCGACCGCGAAGGGCGAATCGTGCTGTCTTACAAGCCGAACAACGAGGAGGGACATAAGCGGCTGACGGCGAAGCTCAAGGAGATGATG
Organism: Pyrinomonadaceae bacterium; assembly: GCA_035253525.1. Lineage (GTDB taxonomy): Bacteria > Acidobacteriota > Blastocatellia > Pyrinomonadales > Pyrinomonadaceae > QHXM01. The sequence continues at coordinate 168 of DATFCB010000082.1, forward strand.
AAGCAGCAGACGAAGTGCGCCGTGCACGGGCACGACTGCCACGTCGGCCTCTTCTCGCGCAATCTCTTTCTGGGCCAGCGCATCCCGCTCGCGGGCGTCGCCCACCAGAATGGCACAATTCGTTTTGGTGACGACCCGCGCACTTCCGCGCTCGACCCGTTCTGCAAGGCACACGACCTGGACAACCTTTACGTCGTGGACGCGAGCTTCTTCCCGTCGTCGTCTGCGGTCAACCCCGCGCTGACGATCATGGCGAACGCGCTCAGAGTCGGCGACCATTTGACGGAGCGTCTGAGATGAATAAGACAACGACGCGGAGACACGGAGACGCAGGCGTGCGGCGATGGGATGAGCTTCCCGTCGGCTGGGTGATTATCTGGCTGCTGCTCGCGCTCAGCCTCTGGCCGTCTCTTGCCAAAGCACAGCAATCAACTCAAGCGACGACTGTTGCCGCGTCTCCGCGTCCACGCGTCTCCGCGTCTCGTCCGCGCGCCCTCGCGCCGTACATGGCCGAGCGCGTGGACGCCGTCGGCGTGACGGTCGCGGACATGGAGCGCTCGCTCGCTTTCTTCACGAAGATTCTGCACTTCGAGAAAGTCTCGGATACGGAGGTGGCGGGCGAGGATTACGAGCACTTGCAGGGGCTCTTCGGCTTGCGCATGCGCGTCGTGCGCCTACGCCTCGGCGACGAGTTTCTGGAACTGACGGAATACCTCGCGCCGAAGGGGAGGCCCGTCCCCTCTGACTCGCGCAGCAACGACCGCTGGTTCCAGCACGTCGCCATCATCACGAACGACATGGAGCGCGCCTACGCGTGGCTTCGCGAGAACCGCGTCGAGCACGCCTCGTCGGGGCCGCAGCGCCTGCCCGACTGGAACAAGAACGCGGGGGGCATCAAGGCATTTTACTTCAAAGACCCTGACGGCCACTCGCTCGAAATCCTACAGTTCCCGGCGGGCAAGGGCGACGCGAAATGGCACAAATCTTCTGATAAATTATTCCTTGGCATTGACCACACGGCGATTGTCGTCGGCGACACGGAGGCGAGCTTGAGCTTTTACCGCGACGCGTTGGGCTTGCGCGTCGTCGGCGAGAGCGAGAACTACGGCACGGAACAGGAGCACTTGAACAACGTCTTCGGCGCGCGTCTACGCATCACGGCCCTGCGCGCCACGAGCGGCGGCCCCGGCATAGAGTTCCTTGAGTATCTAGCGCCGCGCGACGGCCGCCCCGTGCCGAAGGACGCGCGCCCGAACGATCTGGCACACTGGCAGACCAGGCTCGTGGTCGGCAGCGCCGCGAGCGCCGAGCGATTCCTGCTCGGCGAGAAAGCCTTCTTCGTCTCGTCGGGTGTAGTATCTGCCAGAGACTTAGGTTTCAACAGGGGCTTTCTGGTCAGAGACCCGGACGGCCATGTCATGCAGTTAATCGAGAAGTGAATTTCGGTAGGGAAGGATGCTGACTTCGCATGAGCACGGACAGACCCATCTTCATCCCCGTCATACTGGGCACGACGCGCCAGGGCCGCGCGAGCGAGAACGTCGCTAAGTTCGTGACGGAAGAACTCGGAAAGCGCGACGGCGTCGAGACGGAGTTGATTGACATACGCGACATCGCTTTGCCGGCGGACGACGAAGGCGAGGGCATCAAGGACGCGCGATTCTCCGCGACCATCGCGCGCGCCGACGGTCTCGTCATCGTCACGCCGGAATACAACCACGGCTTTCCCGGCTCGCTCAAGCGCGTGCTGGACACGAATTTGAAGGAGTACATACACAAGGCCGCGGGCGTCTGCGGAGTCTCGGCCGGCGGCTTCGGCGGCACGCGGGCCATACAAAGTCTGCTGCCGATCCTGCGCGAGTTGGGGCTCGTCACGATCTTCTGGGACGGAAATTTCTCAGGCGCGCAAAAGCTGTTCGACGCCGACGG
>DATFCB010000083.1:0-4803 GCA_035253525.1 Pyrinomonadaceae bacterium
TTACTTCATCCCTCATCCCTCATCCCTCATCCCTTTTTCTACTCGTAACGGAGCGCGACCATCGGGTCTACCTTGGTGGCCCTGCGCGCCGGGATGTAGCAGGCGAGGAACGAGACGACCGCCAGAAGCAGCGAGACGCCGGCAAAGGTCAGCGGGTCCGTGGCGCTGACGCCGAAGAGGAAACTGCTCATCACGCGCGTCACGACGAAGGCCCCGATGACGCCGACAACGATCCCGACGAGCGCCAGCTTCATCCCCTGCCAGACCACCAGCCTGAGCACGTCGGCAGATTGCGCGCCTAAAGCCACGCGCAGACCTATCTCGTGCGTGCGCTGCGTCACGGAGTAAGAGATGACGCCGTAAATGCCTATGCTGGCGAGCAACAACGCGACGCACGCGAAGAGGCCGAGCAGCAACGTGCGGAAGCGCGGCTGCGCCGCCGACGCGGATAGATGTTGCTCCATCGTCTTGACGTTATAGATGGGCAGGTCTTTATCGAGCGCTTGCACCTCATTTCTAATCGCGGCCGTGAGCTGGACTGGGTCGCCCGCCGCACGCACGACCAGATTCGTCCCGTACGAAGGGGCCTGTAGGACGTTGACGTACATCTCCGGGAAAGGCTCGGCCTGCGCGAGGCTGCTGTGGCGTATGCCGGCGACGACCCCGACTATCTCGGCCTTAAACGGCTCGCCAAAATCAATTATCAAATACTTGCCGAGCGGGTCTTCGCCCGGCAGGTACTTCTTCACAAAGTTTTCGTTGACGATGGCGACTTTCGGCGCGTCGAGCCCGTCACGTTTATCAAAAAAGCGGCCTCTCACGAGCGGGACGCCGAGCGCCTGGAAATACGACGGGCTGATGCCGCGTATGTTGGCGTCGTTCTCCGTGCTCCCGAACGCGGCCGCGGGCTTGCCCTCTATGTTGAAGAAAGTGTCGTTCTCCTGCCCGCTCAGAGGAAGCTCGGTGACGGTCCCCACCGCCTGCACTCCGGGCAACGCTTCGATTCGCTCGACGAGCTGCTCGTAGAAGACCGCGCGCTGGCGGTCCTCCGGGTAACTCGTCCGCGTCATGGAGAGCTGCATTGACAGAACGTTGGTCGGCACGAACCCGACATCCACGTTGGAGAGACGCAGGAAACTCTTGATGAGCAGGCCCGCGCCGACGAGCAGGACCAGAGAGAGCGCGACCTCCGCGACGACGAGCAGGCTGCGCAGGCGCTGGCGGCCCGCGCCGGACGCTCCGCGTCCTCCTTCCTTGAGCGTCTCCGTCAGGTTGGTCTTTGACGTGGCGAGCGCGGGGAACAGTCCGAACAATATCCCCGTCAGGATTGAGACGAGCAATGTGAACCCGAGCACGTTCCAGTCGGTCGTGACTTCCTTTACTCGCGGAAGGTTCTCCGGGCTGAGGGAGACGAGCAGGTCAACGCCCCACATCGCCAGCAGCAGCCCGAGCGCCCCTCCGAGGAGCGCCGTCACGACGCTCTCCGTGAGCAGTTGCCGCACGACGCGCCCGCGACTCGCGCCGAGCGCCGAACGGATGGCGACTTCCCTGGACCTGGACGCCCCGCGTGCGAGCGACAAATTGGCGACGTTGGCGCAGGCAATCAGCAACACGAACCCGACCGCCACCAGCAGCACCAAAAGCGTCGAACGCATCTCGCCGACCGTCCACTCCGGGAGCAGCGTCAGCCCCATGCTGAAATTCGTGTTGCTCTCGGGATACTGCTGCTCCAACTGGCGTGCGATTTGGTTGATGTCGGCCTGCGCCTGCTCGACTGTGACGCCCGGCTTGAGCCGCCCGACCGCGCGCAGAAAGTGTGAGCGGCGCATTGACGTTTGCGGCGACTTGAAGGCTATCGGAGCCCAGAGCTGCGCCTCGTGCGGGTACTCGAACCCGGCGGGCATGACGCCGACAATAGTCACTGTCTGCCCGTTGAGCGTGATTGATTTGCCGACGATTTTCGGGTCGGCCCCGTAGCGCCGCTGCCATAAGCCATAGCTGAGGAGGGCCACAGCGTTGCGGCCCTCCTGCTCCTCTTCGGCCAGGAAGGTGCGCCCCCCGGCCAGCGGCGCGATGCCGAGCGTTTCGAAAAATCCGTGAGAGACACGCGCGGAGTTAATCCGCTCGGACGCGCTGCCGTCACCCGTCACGGTGAAGGAGAATGGCATGAACGCCGCGAACCGCTCGAAGACGTGGTTCTGTTCGCGGTAGTCTAAAAAGTCCGGCGGCGAGATGGCCCCGCCCTTCGAGCCGTCGCGCAAGTCCGCCCCCTCTGCGTAGACCAGACGATCCGGCTCCGCGAACGGCAGAGGGCGCAGCAGCACGGCGTTGACGACGCTGAAGATGGCACTGTTAGCTCCGATGCCGAGCGCGAGCGTCAGCACCGCGACGGCCGTAAAACCGGGGCGCTTAACTAGCATACGAACGGCATAACGTAGGTCTTGCGCCAGCGTTCCCATCTACTCTCACCTCCACTTTTTACGCGAAGCACGAGCGCGCCGCAGGAATAAAGAGCCGGTCATAATAAGAAACCTCCGTGCCACCGCGCGGCCATGACCCAAGTGGTAAAAGTACGCCGGTTAGAGACGAATCGCCGCCAAAGGCGCGCGCCCTCCGTGTGCGCTTCTGGGATTAGGCTTTCCCAAAATCGGGATTTGAAACAAGGGATGAGGGATGAGGGATGAGGGATGAATGAAAAGCAGTTTGTCTTTCCTTCATCCCTCATCCCTCATCCCTCATCCCTTTTTAATAAGCCTTGACGTTCTAGGCATCATCACTTAGGATACCTAGACATTCCAGGCATGGCGTTTGCACACACCTAAACTCGAAAGGTTCGACGATGACCAAAGCGACAGCGGATTTACTTCAAGGCACTCTCGACATGCTCATCCTCAAGGCGCTCTCGCTGGGGGCGCTGCACGGCTACGGCATCATCCAGCGCATACAGCAGATGTCCGACAAGATGCTCAACGTCGAGCAGGGGTCGCTCTACCCGGCGCTCTACCGCATAGAGCAGCGCGGCTGGGTCAGCTCCGACTGGGACACGAACGAGACTGGACGGCGCGCCAAGTTCTACACGCTCACGCGTGCGGGCCGGCGGCAACTTGAAGTCGAGGAGGCGAGCTGGGACCGGCTCGTGCTCGCCATCAGTAAGATGCGCGAGGCCAGTTAAGGAGCGTCTTGCGATGAGGTGGCTCAACATCCTGTCGGCGCGCCTTCGTGCCCTCTTCCACCGCGAGGCGGTCATCAGGGACATAGACGAGGAACTGCGCCTTCACATCGAGATGGAGACGGAGGCGAACATCAATCGCGGGATGTCGCCCGACGAGGCCCGGCGCGAGGCGCTCAAGGCATTCGGCAATCGGGGCAGGATTAAAGACGTGGCTTATCAGGTTCGCGGAGGAGGCATGTTGGAAGCACTATTACAAGACATCAGGTACGGCGCGCGCGTGCTCGCCAAGCACAAGGGCTTTACGTTGGTTGCCGTGCTCACGCTCGCCCTCGGCATCGGGGCCAACACGGCCATCTTCTCCGTCGTCAACGAGCTGCTCCTGCGACCGCTGCCCTACCGCGACGCCGACCGTATAGTCATGCTATGGGAGGTGAACCCGAACGGCAGGCGCAACAACAACACGTCACGCTATAACTTCATGGGCTGGCGCGACCAGAGCAAGTCGTTCGAAGGCATGGCGGCCTTCTCGGACCAGCGGCTCAGCCTGACCGGCGGCGGAAGCGACCCGGAGGAGGTCTCGGCCCAGCTCACCACGCCTGAGCTGTTCCAGGTTCTCGGCGTCAATCCGATTCATGGCCGCGGCCTCACCGCGGAGGACGGCCGAACAGGTGCGCCCGACGTAGCAGTCCTCGGATACGGCCTCTGGCAGAGAAGGTTCAGCGGCGATCCCTCAATCGTCGGCAAAGCCATCACGCTCAACGGTGCGCCTTTCACAGTGGTCGGCGTGCTGCCGGAAAATTTTCAGTGGCACATCAAAACGCGCTCCGGCACGGGTAAGCCCGCTGAAATCTGGGCACCGCTCGACATGCCCACGGAAGGGCCGGGCTTACACGGCCGCTTCCTCTCGGTCGTGGCCCGCCTCAAGCCCGGAGTCTCTATGGAGCAGGCCGGGGCCGAGTTGAAGACCATCCACACACGCCTGGAACGGGACGACCCGGAGCACAACACGAGATGGGGCGCGGAGGTCGTGCCCGTCCGCGAGCAATTCGTCGGCAACGTCCGGCCCGCGCTCCTGATACTTCTGGGTGCCGTCGGACTCGTGCTCTTAATCGCGTGCGCCAATGTCGCCAACCTGCTGCTCTCGCGCGCCGCCGCACGCGAGAAGGAGATAGCGCTGCGCACCGCGCTCGGCGCGAGCCGCATGCGCGTCGTCCGGCAACTGCTCACGGAGAGCGTCCTGCTCGCGCTTCTGGGCAGCGCGCTCGGGCTCCTTTTCGCGTGGTGGGGCATGGGCGCGCTCGTGGCGATCAGCCCGCGCGACCTCATCAACCTCGAAGGGGTCAGCATCAATCTCACCGTGCTCGCCTGGACGCTCCTGGTCACGCTCGCGACCGGCATCATCTTCGGCCTCGTGCCCGCGCTTGAGGCGACGCGCCTCAACCTCAACGACGCGCTCAAGGAAGGCGGCAAGGGTTCGGGCGTGCAGGGCTCGCGCAGTCGCCGACTGCGCGGCGCGCTGGTGGTCGCGGAAGTCGCGCTGGCGCTCGTGCTCCTGGTCAGCGCCGGCCTCCTGATCAAGAGCTTCATCCGCCTGCAAAAGATCGACACGGGGTTCAACACGGAGAACGTGT
>DATFCB010000084.1:0-11141 GCA_035253525.1 Pyrinomonadaceae bacterium
CGACGATGCACGCGCCGATGACGATGCCCAGAATGGTGAAGCCGTAGTGCTTGATGAAATCAATCACCGTCCGGCCGTAAAAGACCGCGAGCGTCCCCTCTATGTAGTAGCGCAGCGAGCGCGCAATCATGATCGTCAGCATGAAGCGCCAGCGCGGGTATTCGAGCGCGCCGGCCATCGACACGAAAATCTTGAACGGCATCGGCGGCGGCAAAAGCGCCGGGACCGCCAGCGCCAGAAAGCCGAACCGCGCGTAGGTGCGCTCGACGCGTTCGAGGTCTTTAGCGCGGAAGCGCCTGCGCAGCACGTACTGGCCGCCGCGCCGCATAATCGTGTAGAGCAGGAGACACCCGAGGACGGAGCCCGCGGCCGCGAAGAGCGGGAAGTAGAAGACCTCGTAAGGCGCGTTCGTACACCTCATCACGACCAGGTAGTCGTTGATTTCGGGGAGCGAGAGGAGCGAAGAGTCCAATGCGCCGATGACAGTCATCGCCGGCCCGGCCATGTAAATCGGCACGCCGATGATGAACTGTTCGAGCCACTGTACGACAGCGCCGAAAGTCTGGTTGAGCCAATAAAAGACGGAATAAAGCCAATCGAACATAAGGTTTCAAGTTACAGGTTTCAGGTTTCAAGTTCAAATCGTGCGCTGACCTGAAACCTGAAACTTTAAACTTGAAACCTATCTGACGGGCGCGAAAACGGTCGGGGTGTCGTAGGTGACGCCGAAGGTGACGCCGGAGCGGGGGCTGAAGTCTGTCAGGCCGGCGATGCCCGCGAAGTCGAAGCGCAGGCCCGCGCCCCTGATCTGCATGCCGAGGCGCGCTTCCGACTGCGGCTCCGTGCCGAGCGGCGCGCTTCCCGAGCGCGTGTTGGCCCGGCCGTTGATCTCGCCCGCGAAGCTGATGCTCTTGTTCAGGCGGACGATTGCCGCGACGCCGTAAAGCAGCACGTCGTTCTGCGTGAAGCGGTCGAGCGGCGCGGTGAGGATGCCGAGGCCCAAATTGCCGAACGTGTTGATGCGGCCGTCGCGCCCGAACTTTTTGCCTATCAGAATTGTGCCATAAGCGTTGATCTGATTGAGGCCGACGCCACGCGCCTCGTTCGAGTTCGGCAGTTGCACGCCGAAGCGAAAACCGAGCGACGGGCCGATGCGTGTTTCGTTGCGGAGCTTGATCTTGGTCGAGAGCGTGAAGTCGCCCGTGTCGTTCGTCGAGTTGCCCGAGGCCAGCTCCAACGGGATGGGCGCGGGCACGGTGACCGAATTAATGCTCAGGACGTTCTGCACCACGCCGTCAATCTGGAACTCGACGTTCGGCGAGAGCCCTATGTTGACGCCGATGACGCCGACGCGCGTCAAATCGCCCGTCAGCCCCGAGAGCGGGAACTTCGCATTCTGCACAAAGTCTATCCCGGCCTCTATCCTGAGCGTGCCCGGCGGGATGATGTCCACGTCCTCCGTCAACAAGGGGCGCTGCTGCGCGCCCGCGCCCGCCGCGCAGAGCAGCACGAGCAACAGCGCACATCCGGCATGTGACCTTCGCATGATTTTGATGATGATAATGTCCGGCGCTCTCGATTAAGAATAAGACTTCGCGCGGATTGTAACGGCACGGGTAAGATGGCGTCAACGCGAAGCCCACTGACGAGAGGCGCGCGCCGCGTCCCTTACTCGTTGATGTTGTCGAGCCCGACGAATTTCCAGCCCACGCGGCCGCGCTCGAAGCTGTAGATCACGACTTCGTTACCGGCGGCGTCCGCGCAGGCCACGTTGAACTGCCGCAGCTTCCCCGCTTTTATCTCCGGCTTGGCCGTCGCGAAGCATTCGACAGCGTTCGCCTGCTGGCTGAAAACTTCGTCGTAGCGCCTCAGAAGCGCTGCCCTGTTCTTCACGCTCGGGATGCCGTATGACATGGCGAGCGGGAACCTGGTCAGCGAGGCGACCGCCTGTTTATCGCCCGCGATGACCGCCGTTTTGAACTTCTGCCAGAAACTTTCAACGGACTCGCTTCTCTGCGCCGGGACGGAAAACGCAGTCAGCAGCAGCGTACAGATGAGGGCTATTTTCTTCATCTCTCCTCCTGTCCGATTCGAAACTCAAGCAACGCATGGACTCAACCCCTTTGCGTCTTTGCGCCTGGGCGAGAGATGTTTTGGTTTTTCTCTCACTGGAGGCGCTGGAGACGCAAAGAGTTGAGTTTAGGTTTTGAGACGCGCTCAAAAGCTGTCAAAGCGGCGGCTATGCTATCATTCATACACACCGGGATGGAAACAAAACCTTTTCTCATAGGCGGCGAGTGGCGCACGACTCCTGACACGCGGGAGGTGCACTCGCCCTACACGGGCGACGCTGTGGCGCGCGTTTGCTACGCCGCGCGCGAGGAGGTCGAAGAGGCCGTGTCCGTAGCCGCTGCGGCCGCCGCAGAGATGCGCGACGTGCCGCGCTACGAGGTGGCGCAAGCGTTGCGGCGCATAAGCGATTACATCGAGCGGCGGCGCGAGGACTTCGCGCGCACGATTGCCGTCGAGTCGGGCAAGCCGCTTGCGGCGGCGCGCGGCGAAGTGGACCGCGGTGTCTCGACCTTCGTCTTCGCTTCGGAAGAGGCGCGCCGCTTCACGGGCGAAATTGTGCCAGTTGACACGCAGGCCGTGGGCGACGGGCGCGTGGGCTGGGTCGAGCGAGTTCCGCGCGGCGTGATTTTCGGCATCACGCCCTTTAACTTCCCGCTCAATTTGGTCGCGCACAAGGTCGCGCCCGCGCTCGCCTCGCGCAACGCCATCATCGTCAAACCCAGCCCGCGCACCCCGCTCACATCGCTCCTGCTCGGCGAAGCGTTTCTCGAAAGTGGCCTGCCCAAAGGCGCGCTCCAGGTCGTCCCGATGGAAATCGAATTGATTGACATACTGCTCGCGGACGAGCGCGTCCCGTTGATCTCTTTCACGGGGAGCGCGGAGGTCGGCTGGCTCTTGCGCGAGCGCGCCGCGCGCAAGATGGTGACGCTCGAACTCGGCGGTAACGCGCCCGTCGTCGTGGACGAGTCGGCTGACATCACTTACTCGGTCGAGCGCACCGCGATGGCCGCCTTCAGCTACGCGGGCCAGGTCTGCATCTCCGCCCAAAGGATTCTGCTTCACGAGCGCATCGCCGACGAATGGACTTCACGCTTCGTCGAGCGCGCCAGAAATTTACGCATCGGCGACCCGCTGGACGAGAAGACCGAACTCTCCGTGATGATTAACGAGGAGGCCGCCCGCCGTGCCGAAAGCTGGGTGCAGGAAGCGGTCAACGCGGGCGCGCGTCTTCTCTGCGGCGGCGGGCGGCGCGAGGCACTGCTCGAAGCCACCGTGCTGACGGACGTGCACAGCGAGATGAGAGTCTGCTCGGAAGAGGTGTTCGCGCCGGTCGCGACGATTCAGACTTTCACTGATTTCGCGGGCGCGCTCGCCGAAGCCAACGACACGCGCTACGGGCTTCAGGCGGGCGTCTTCACGCGCGACATGGCGCACGCTTTTCAGGCCATGCGAATTCTCGAATACGGCGGCGTGATGATTAACGACGCCCCGGCATTTCGTGTTGACAACATGCCTTACGGGGGCGTTAAACTGTCAGGTACGGGGCGCGAAGGCGTCCGCTACGCGATGGAAGAGATGACCGAGCTAAAAATGCTCGTCATCAACCACTCGACCTGAAAGTCCTCAGAAACTTTCTGAGCCAATTTCAAAACCCACTCAACTCCTTTGCGCCTCCAGCGAGAAGAAGACCAATACATCTCGCGCCAAGCCGCAAAGGCGCAAAGAATTGAGTCGCCCCGTCCACATTAAGTAAGTCCTCAAGAATCTCTGCGGTCTGACCTTCTCTGAAAGGAAGTGTGCGCGCGTGAATCGCCGTCAATTCGCTCACCGTCTGTTCTGTCTCCTCGTCTCCCTGCTCTTCGTCACACAGGCTGCGGCGGCTGCGCCGGTCGAAGATGAAGGGGAGGAGTCGAGACAAAAGTTCGCCTCCCTCTCCGTCAAGCTCGATTCGAAAGGCACGGCGGTCGTCTCTCTGGGAGTGATCTCCGGCGAGCCTTTCTCGCCCGCGCTCGAACAGAGTCTGAACGAAGCGCTCGGCGTGCGCCTACAGAAGTTCCGCCCCGACGGGATGGAAGACTACGAAGCCTACGAGGAGGAGATGGCCGAGGAGGCCGAGTGGAGTACTTTCTTCGGGCGCGCGGACAACGCGTTCTCGCGGAGCGGCCTGCTGGTTTCGGGCCAGTTTGACCTCGCGCCCTTAGTGCGCGAGTTGCGCGCGAGGGGCGCGACCCACTTGAGCGTCATGTTCATGCTCCCCCCTGCGAGCGGGTTCAGCTCCTTCACGGGCCTGACCCGGTGCACGCCCCAGATCAAGTTTTATTACTGCGCGCAGCTCAACCTCGAAACGGATTCTCCGTCGCTCGTCACTTTCAGCTTCGGCTACCGCTCCGCGGACGTGCTGTGGAAATGGCTGCCGCTCGTTTTCTTCCTGATTGCGCCGGCCGTCCTGACGCTGCACATGCGCCGCAAGGCGCTGCGCGCCAGAGAGGCTGATCCGGCGGCTTCATGGTTCGGCTACTTCCGCTTTCTCAACCTGGCCGTGACGGGGTTGTGGCTGCTCTGGCTGCCGCTCTACGCCTGGGCCAACCCGGACGAAATCTTCCATTACCTGAAGGAGAGCGATCTTTCGAGCGTCTACATGGACTACGGGGGCCGCGCGACGGCGCTCCCGCTCGGCTTCGAGATAATCAAGCTCGTGCTCTATTTCGCCCCGCCCGTCTTCGCCACCGTTTTGTGCCACTGGCTTTCGCACAAGGTCTTGACGCGCGTGCGCGGGATGGAGTGGTCACCGGCGGAAGTCGTGCGCCAGGCGCTCTGGTCGCAGGCGTCGTTCATCGTCCCGGTCTTCTTCCTGCTCCTCGGCCTCAGTTCAACCAGCCGCAACCCGTCGCTGGCCGCGGCCTGCTTCGTCCTCGCGTTGGTCAGTTGGCAAGCTTGCGCGCGCCTCTCCGCGAAGGCGCAGAAGTGTACGCCGCAGGCGCTGACGACCGGGGGCTTGCGCGACCGCATTTTCGAGCTGGCGGCGAGGGCCGGTGTGCCGCTGAAGCAGATTTACATACTGCCCGCAGGGAAGGGGCAAACGGCGAACGCGTTCGCGCGCAGCGACAACACTGTGATGTTGACCGACTCGCTACCGCGTCACCTCGACGAGCGCGAAGTCACGGCAATCGTCGCGCACGAATTGGCACACCTGAAAGAGGGCCACCCGCGCTCGCTCGGCATCACCTTCATCTCGACCATCATCGGCGCGGGCGTCGTCATGTCGCTGCTGGCGAATTCCGCCAACATAGAGCGCTGGACGCCCGCGCTCTTCTCCGTCGGCCTCGCGGCCGCCATGCTCGTCACGCACCACGTCTCGCGCGGCTACGAGCGGCACGCAGACGCCCTGGCAATCACCCTGACGCGCGACCCCGAAGCCTTCATCACGGCCCTCGCCAAGCTCGCGCGCCTCAACGTGCTGCCCCTGCACTGGGGCAGAGGGAACGACACCTGGAGCACGCACCCTTCGACCGAGCACCGCGTACGCAGGCTCGCTGAATACGGCGGCGTCCCGCCGGAGCGGCTGCAAGAACTGCTCGACGCGGCCAAGTCCGAACCGCTCCCGGACCAGCCTGTGCACGCCGAGGCAGTCGAGACAGGGAAAGTTCTCTCCACGGCCTTCAAGACCAGCATGGGGCAGCGCATCTCCTGGCTGATCATCACGGTGGTCACGCTCACGCCCCTGCTGCTCGCAGGGCTTATCGAGCGCTGGCAACCCCTGGGGGCCGCGAAGTGGATTGCTTACGCGGGCGGGGTCGTGGCCGTCTACGTTTTTTATCAACTCGTCAAAAATTGCGCCCCGCTTTGGGACTACAAGACTCTTCGCGAGGGGCTGAGCGCGAAGGTCGCGCGTGAGGGCTTCGAGGCGAAAGAGGGCACGCTCGTAGGCTTCGCTCCCGCGTCCGCGCCGCGCCTCTACGAGAACACTTACATCTGGGACGCGGGCTTTCTCTTCCTGACTGACGAACAACTCTGCTACGTCGGCGAAGAAACCCGCTTCGCCCTGAAGCGCGAGCAGGTGGCCGCCGTCTACATGGGCGACGGCCCGGTGGACTGGATCAAGAGGCCGACAATCTACGTCCGCTGGCGCGATAATGAGAGCGACGCCGACGGGACCTTCTACCTTTGGCCCGGCGAGGCGAGTTCTGCGTGGCAGGCCAGACGTAAAACGCCCACGCTCTACGGCGAGCTACGCTCGTGGCTGGGGCGCGGGTCCGTCTACCCGGCCGCCTCTCAACCGCTGGCACAACTTTCAGCGCCCGCCTATGGCTCGGTCACCAGCGTCTCGCCTGCGGAGTTTTTCACCGCGGCCAAGCTCGTCAGCAGCACGATCATGCTGTCCCTCTTCACGCTCGTCCTGGGCATCGCCTTCCGCTTTTCCGGGGCAACGCTCATCTATGCGCTGGCCCTGACCGTCGCGACCTGCCTGCTCGACCGCGTGCCCCACCTGCGCAACGGCGCGTCGAAGAAGGAAGACTCGGGAGAGCCTCCCTCTTATCAACAGGGGGCTTGGGCGGAAACAGAGACCTAAGGACTCCAAAACTCAAGATACCAACAGGCTCAACCCCTTTGCGCCTTGGCGGCTTGGCGTGAGACAAGTTTTTCACGCAAGGCCGCCAAGGCGCAAAGTTCTGTCTTGGTCTTTTGATTCGTGCTAGATTACCGGCCGAAAGCAGCACACACTTTCGCAGAGCGCGAGTTTCCTATTCAAATATGAAGACCAAGCTTCCCCTCTTTGTCCTGATAGCTTCCCTGACGCTTGCGCCGTTTCGCGCGGGCGCGCAGCAGCCGGCGGCGACGCCCGCCCAGCCGACTAATCCGCAAACGATGCGCCTCGCGGGGCTGGGCCAGTCCGCCACCGTCCGGCGCGACGAGCGCGGCATCCCGTACATAGAGGCCGCCAACGAAACGGACCTTTACTTCGCGCAGGGCTTCGTCACCGCGAGCGACCGCCTGTGGCAGATGGAGCTTTTGCGCCGGACGGCGCGCGGCGAGTTGGCGGAGATTTTCGGCGCGGGGCCGCAGGACTTCGTGCTCGAAAGCGACAAGCAGCACCGCCGCTACGGCTTCGCGCAGATGGCGGAGAGACAGGAAGCGGCGATGCCCGCGAAGCTGCGCGAGGCGCTCGCGGCTTACGCGCGCGGAGTCAACGCCTACATGGAAACGCTCGACGCCAAGAGCCTGCCGCCCGAGTTTCAGGTTCTTCAAATCAAGCCGCGCCCGTGGCGGCCTGCGGACTCGCTCGCCATCGGCAAGCTCTTCGACGAGACTCTTTCGACCTCCTGGCCCACGGACCTCACGCGCGCCGCCTTTGCTGATTTGCCACAGAGCGTCCGTGAAAAACTCTTCCCCGAAACTTCGCCGCTCGACGTGCTCCTCGTCGGCAGCGACCGCCCTGCAAAAAACAAGACCTCTTCTCTTCCACAGACCGAGCGGCGATCTGAAGCGACAATCGGGGCAGACACGTTTCATGCTCTCGCAGTCGCGGAGACTGCGCGGCAGTCTGCGCTCGAACGCGTCGGCCTCTACGCTTTGGACTGCGCGGCGAGCAACAACTGGGTCGTCTCCGGCAAGCACACCGTCACGGGCAAACCCTTGCTCGCCAACGACCCGCACCTCTCTGCCTCCGCGCCCTCGATCTGGTACATGGCGCACCTGTCCACGCCCGCCAATCGCGTCGCGGGCGTCTCGGTCGCGGGCGTCCCAGGCATAGCCATCGGCCACAACGAGCACATGGCCTGGGGCGTGACGAGCCTTGAGCCTGACGTGCAGGACCTCTACGTCGAAAAGTTCGACACGGAGAACCCGCGCCGCTACATGACGCCCGCCGGTTGGCGCGAGGCCGAAGTCCGGCGCGAAGAGATTAAAATTCGCAAGGGCCAACTGGGGACCGCGACCGACGTTGTGCCGTTCGAAGTGACCGTCACGCGGCACGGCCCCGTCATTCTCGAACGTGACGGCAAGCGCTACGCACTCGCCTGGACGGCGCTCGACCCGCAGGCGAATCTGGCCGAGAGTTTCTATCTGGTCAACTACGCGCGCAACTGGGACGATCTGCGCGCCGCTTACAAGAACTACAACGGCCCCGCCTTCAACATCGTCTACGCGGACGTGCGCGGCCACATAGGCTACCAGGCGGTCGGCCGCTTCCCCATACGCAAGACAGGAACTGGCACACTCCCTTACGACGGCTCGACGGACGAAGGCGAGTGGACGGGCTTCATTCCCTTCGACGCGCTCCCAACAGTTTATGATCCCCCCGGCGGCATCATCGTCACGGCCAACAGCCGCATCGTCGGCGCTGACTACCCTTACAAACTGACTGTCTCACCGCTCGCGGCCTACCGCGCGCGACGCATTCAGAATCTACTGGAAGCTCGGCCCAAACATTCGCTTCAGGATTTCCTGACCATACAGGGAGACATTTACAGCATCTCGGGCGCGCTCTTCGCGCGTGAGGTCGCGGAGGTCGCGCGCGAGGACGCGTCCGCCGAGGGCAAGGACGAGAAGTGGCTGGCGGGCGTCCGCCTGCTCTCCGAGTGGGACGCGATGATGGAGCCCGCATCGCGCGCGGCGCTGCTGGCTTCGCACATGCGCGACGCCTTCCGCCGTCGTGTCATCGCCGGGATAGCCGGGGCCGAGCGCGCCAACCGATACAGGTTCTCAAACTCGGACACGCTGGTTGACTGGCTGATAGAAGAGCGCCCGCGCGAGTGGCTGCCGAAGGAGTTCAAATCTTACGCGGAGTTGCTGCGCGCGTCTTTGACGGAGGCGCGCGAGGAGCTGACGAAGGAATTGGGCGCGGACGAGACGCAGTGGACGTGGGGGCGCGAGGCGGTCGTGAATTTTCCGCACCCGCTCGCGGGCGCGCCGCTCGTCGGCCGAATGTTCGCCGTCGAGCCGTTCCCGCAGCGCGGCGGCCTGAACAGGTTCCCGACCGTCAACCGCGGCGAGGCCGTCTCCATGCGCCTCGTCGCAGACACGAGCGACTGGGACAAGACGCGCCAGGGCATCACCCTGGGCATCTCCGGCGTGCCGACAAGCCCGCACTGGAAAGACCAACTCGACGACTGGCGCAACGTCACCCCGCGCCCCTTCCCCTTCACTAAAGCAGCGGTCGCCGCTTCGACGAAAGCGACGCTCGTGCTTGAACCAGCGACGAAATAAGGGATGAGGGATGAGGGATGAAAGATGACGACTAAGAATAAGCATTCTCTTCATCCCTCATCCCTCCGCCCTCATCCCTTCGTCCGTGTTTTCTGCGCCGTGGAATTGCCTACTGAAGCGCGTGAGCGGGCCGCAGAGCACGCGGCACGATTGCGCGAACGCTTCAGCGAAGTGCGCGCCAGTTGGCCGCGCGCAGAGAACCTTCACCTGACTTTGAAATTCCTGGGCGAGATAGAAGAGGGACGCGTCGAAGCTTTATCGAAGGCCGCCGAGCGCGCCGCCCGTCTGTCGCGGCCTTTCAAGCTCTCAATCGAAGGCGCGGGCGCATTTCCCCGGCGCGGCGTCCCGCGCGTGCTCTGGCTCGGAGTCACGGATTCTTCGAGCGGCCTCGCGCGACTTCAAAATCACCTCGAAGACGAATGCGAGCGCGAAGGCTTCGAGCGTGAAGAGCGTTCCTTTCATCCTCATCTCACGCTCGCGCGTCTGCGCGCCCAGCAGGGCGCACGCGCGCTGGCACAATCTCATCAGGAGACAGGGTTCGGCTCGATTGAATTCCCCGTCACCGAACTCGTCGTCATGCGGAGCGAACTCGGGCCGGGCGGCTCGCGTTACACGACGCTTTCTCGTCACGAGTTGGGCACGGGCCAATCGTTCTAACCGCGCCGCCGGTTGAATCTCGAAAGCGCCGATATCCGTGCCGCCGCCGCCGGGGGCGTTTAGCTGGATGGCAACTGGCGCGGGCGCGGCGGCGGCTGGCGGTTGTCGTCCTGCCGTTTCTCGCCGGTTTCGGAGAGCATCTCTTTGATCGCGCCGACGCTTGAGAGCATGCTGCTGGTCTCGACCGGCATGAAGATGACCTTGGAGTTGTTGGTGCGCGTCATGTCGCGCAAGGATTCGATGTAGCGCGCGGTAATCAGGTACTGTGCGGGGTTGCCGTGGCCCTCCATCGCCTCCGCGATGCGCGCGATGGCTTCCGATTCGGCCGTCGCGTTTCGCAGACGCGCCTGCGCCGCGCCGTCCGCCTGTAGGATGGCGGATTCCCTCTCGCCTTCGGCGCGCGTGATGGCCGACTGCTTCTCGCCCTCTGCGCGCGTGATGGCGGCCTGCTTCTCGCCCTCGGCCTGGAGGACGAGCGCGCGGCGCGTGCGCTCGGCCGTCATCTGCTTCTCCATAGTAATACGCACGTCTTCGGGCGGGTTGATGTTCTTCACGTCCACGCGCGTCACCTTGACGCCCCACTTGTCCGTCGCCTCGTCAATAATCAACCGCAGCTTAGAGTTGATCTGGTCGCGCGAGGAGAGCGTGTGGTCGAGGTCCATTTCACCTATGACGGCGCGCATGCCTGTGATGGTCAACTGGACGATTGCGCCCGTAAGGTCCGCGACCTCGTAGACAGCCTTGATGGGGTCCGTGATCTGCCAGTAGACGACAGAGTCAACGTGAATCGTCACGTTGTCGCGCGTGATGACGGGCTGCGGCGGGAGGTCTATGTATTTCTCGCGCAGGTCAATCGAAGTCATGCCGGGGCGCTCGCTCGACCAGAAGATGGTGCGCGGCCTATCCAGGAAGGGAACGATGACGTTGAGGCCGCTGTCGGCCACGCGGCTGAAGCGACCGAGGCGTTCGATCAGCATCACCGTCGCCTGCGGCACGATCTTGATGGTCTTGGCGGCGATGGTCAGCAGGACGATGCCGAGGATGACGAAAAAGAGGGGAACGAAATATTCCATGATGCCTCCGCAGGTTTGAATGGGACGCAAGCGGCCCGCGTTTCCAGTAGCTTCGACCTTAGTGCGCCAAATATACACGGATTGGCCGGACGCGCGAAAGGGCAACATGCTTCCTTTGCGACTTTGCGCCTC
>DATFCB010000085.1:0-7740 GCA_035253525.1 Pyrinomonadaceae bacterium
CGGCACAATCTGGCGCGGACTTACGTTCGGCTCAGCACGGCGCTTTCACTTTTGGGAAAGCCGGACGAAGCCGCCTCCTACCTGGAAAAAGGGGCGGCGATTTATCTTGAGTTGATGGACAAAGACCCGCTCAATCGCGGCTATGACGGCGACGCGGGTGCGCTTTATGCGAAAATCGGCGACGCGCGGTGGCAACAGCGCGATCACCCTGCCGCGTTCGCGGCCTATCAA
Source organism: Pyrinomonadaceae bacterium (assembly GCA_035253525.1). Taxonomy (GTDB): domain Bacteria; phylum Acidobacteriota; class Blastocatellia; order Pyrinomonadales; family Pyrinomonadaceae; genus QHXM01. Next base: position 232 of record DATFCB010000085.1, read on the forward strand.
AAAGGCGTCGCGTTGTTTGAAAAGAAGATAGAGAGCGATGCTGCCGATATGCGAACTTTACGCAATCTGGCGACCACACGTGCAAGCGTCGGCCAGCTTCACGCGGAGCTTGTCAAAAGCACAGACGGGCAGACGCGCCAGACGCATCTCGCGGAGGCCGTGGAAAATTACCGTCGCGCGTTGGATTTGATGCTGAAAATTCAGTCACAAAAAACTCTCCCCGAGTGGGACCTCAGAAACGTTGACGAAATGCGAGCCGCCTTAGAGAAGCTTGAGCAGATGCGTTAATCCTTGTCTGGCGAGAAGCGCATCGGCGGTGGCCCAAGCGAGTTGTCAAATCCCGCGCGTTACCTCGATCCGAGCCTGCGCATCAGGCTGGAAGCCGAGGCCGTCAACCATAGTATTCACGCGCCGCGCGGAGTTGTCCTCTTTTGTGGACATCCGGCGGCCCCGCCGCAAACGAAAGCCTCTCTTTCGCCCGTCTTTCGCCCGATAGAGAACAATCGAGGGCCGCGTCCGTGATTGGCACCGATCTTGCAATCCGTCGGCGCATGACTACTCGCTGCATCTCACTTGTCAACGATTGAGCTTGCCAATGGGAATGAACACCCGACCACGAGGCGTCTGAATTACTCACGCTAATCTTCGTTCGTACCAGGGACGGTTACAATCGAATAGAGTCGCGCGGGTGTCTCTGAAGACATCTCTTGCGCGTCAACCTGGCCGGCATGTCTCAAGTATGGAGGTAGTAATGCGACGTTTCTTTGTCACCATTTTCGTGCCCAACCAAAAGGCGCTCACGGCCCTGCGGCGGCTCAGCCTGGACATTTTCGGCGTGAAATCAAAGGCGCGGGGTGAGTCTTCCGCCGGTGGGCTGCTGACCGAGGAGAACATCGAGAAGGTGCGGGGCGCGGGCTTCCGCGTCGAAGTCCACGAGGAATATATACCGCAGGGACAAAAGCAGGCGAAACGGTCCATTAGGGGAGCGGCCCTGAAAGATGTGGTCGGGCCGGCCGCCGAGGGCGGAAAGCCCGTGCCGCCCGTCCAGACCATGAACGACAAGGTGTGGCTGAAAGAATTCAACCGCAGAAAGAAGGTGCAGTGATGGCTCTTTGTGGTTACAACGGCGGGTACCTATCCTCGGCAAGCATAGACAACCTGGTCGGCGGCCTACAGAACGGCTACCCCGATTTTTGCAAGGTCATTAACCTGAAACCTTCGCGCGAGGGGCGGCCGATTCGCGCGGTCAAGATAGGCAAGGGAACCGGCACAGACCGCCGAGGCGTGCTGCTGCTCGGCGGCCTCCACGCACGCGAACTGCTCAACCCGGACAGCCTCATCTATTTCGCTTACAACCTGGCGTTCGCCTACAAGAATAACCAGAATTACTCGATGGGCGCGAAGACCTACACGGCCGCCTTCGTCAAGATGCTCGTCGAGAACATGGACATCTTCATCCTCCCGCTGGCGAACCCCGACGGGCGCGAGTTCGTCCTCAGCCCCAACGGCGACCGGATGTGGCGCGGCAACCGCGCGCCCAACCCCGGCAAGGCTTGCAAGGGCGTGGACCTCAACCGCAACTTCGACTTCCTGTGGACGAGCGGCATCAGGACCGACGCCGAGGCTTGCAGCCCTAACCAGATTTACAAAGGGCCTTCGGCCTTCTCGGAGCCCGAGTCCAAGAACGTCCGCCAGTTGCTCGACACCTTCCCCCACATCGTCGGGATGATTGACGTGCACTCTTACAGCGAGTTCGTCATGCACCCCTGGGGCGATGACGAGAACCAGACCACGCAGCCGACGATGAATTTCAATAACGCCCTCTTCAACGGCCAGCGGGGCCTGACGGGCGACAATTACAAGGAGTACATCCCCAAGAAGGATTTGGACTGGTTCGTCAGCGTGGGCAACAGCATGGCGCAGGCCATCCAGGCGGTGCGCGGGAGAAAGTACACGGTCCAGCAGAGCCTCCACCTCTACGCCACGTCGGCCACCTCCACCGACTACAGCTATAGCCGCCAGTACGTCAGCAAATCGAAGCGCAAAGTCCTCGCCTACTGCATCGAGACGGGGCCGGAGGTGTGGAAGAACGGTGTGCCTGACTACCTGGCGTCATTCCAGCCGGCCTTCCCCGAAGCGAGCTGCATCATGGAAGACGTACAGCCCGCGTTCATGGAGTTCTGCGTCAACATCCTCAGCGTCTCGGGCGAGTTGGTCGACAGCGTCAAGCAGGCCGCCTCGGCGTCCGTCGTTTCCACCGCCGCCGCCAGTCGCGCGGCGGCCTCGGCTGGCGCGGCGCGCTCTTCGGCTGCGGGCCGCAGGTTCGCGAAGTTCCTTGAGGACAACCGCGACGAGTTGCTGGTGCTGGCGCGCACTGACCAGCGGCTCCTGCGCGAGTCGGGCGTGGTGCTGAAGCGGCTGCTGCCGATTATCCAGAGCCACCAGAGCGACGAGCCGCAGGCGTTCGACGAGGCGCTCGTCAAGCGTGTGGACGACTTGCTGGGCCGCCTGAGCGAGCAGGGCACTCCCAAACTGCGACGCGGGGCCGCCGCCATCCGGCAGGATTTACAGTCCTTCGCCGGCAGGACCGTAGTCGAAGCTCTCAGGAAAGTAGACGCCAGGAGCCGGCGCGGGAAGTAGAGTTGATTTCGTTATGCCAGGGCGAGGCCGCCGCGGGCCGGGTTGCGAACGCACGTCGTCAGCACCCCTCGCGGCGGCCTCGCTGTTCGGTGGCCCATGCCGGTTGTCAAAACGGCACTCCTTCTCATATTATTCACGCGCTTTTTCATTTCCTGTTAAGTAGTCTAACCAACCTCGCGGGCCTGGACTTTAAGGAGAACTCTCGATGTTCAAAAGATTCTTCGTTGCCCTGACGCTGTCACTTTCCTGCGCGCTCCTGCTCGTCGGGTGCGGCGGGTCGGAGACGACGACCAACGGCTCGAACCAGACCAGCACGAACAAGACGACCACGACGACCACGACCACCACCCCGGCGACCACGACGACCACTCCCGCGACCACCACGACCACCACCACGCCTGCGACGACCGCCACCGGGGGCAGCATCGGCGTCCCGGAGTGCGACGACTTCATAAACAAGTACGAAGCCTGTATCACGGGCAAGGTCCCGGAGGCGGCGCGCGCGCAGTGGAACTCGGCGCTTCAGACGTGGCGCACACAGTGGAAACAGCTCGCCGATAATCCGCAGACCCGCTCGACGCTGGCGGCGGCGTGCAAGATGGCGGCCGACCAGAGCCGCCAGTCAATGCAGCCCTACGGTTGCACCTTCTAATCCGGGATCGCGACGGTTCAAAAGCATCCTGTCATCATCGCGGGGCGGCCCGACCGCCCCTCTTAAAGTCGCGCGGGCGTCCTGGCGAAAACTCGCCACGTCGCCCGCGCGTTTCGTTTCGCCCGCCGGACCCGTTTTTCTCTCCCGAAGTAAAATGGCATAATCAATTTCGCTCCAACGAAAAAAAGACTCTCCGGCCGCAAGGGGTGACCCGATGGGAATCTCGCTCAAGCCCGAACACCTGAAACGCTACAGAGACATCGCCTGGCTCTTGATGAAGTACGGGCGCTCGGACCTCGTCAAGCAGGCCGGCCTCGAAGACGTGCTCTCGGACGAGGCGGTCGAGTCGCAGGCGGCCGCGCCCGAAGCGGCCGAGTTGTCCAAAGACCTCGAAAAGATGGGGCCGACCTTCATCAAAATGGCCCAACTCCTCTCCACGCGCGCCGACCTCCTGCCCGCCCCGTATCTCGAAGCCCTCTCGCGCTTGCAAGACGATGTCGAGCCGTTCTCCTTCAAGGAGGTTGAAGAGATAGTGACGGAGGAACTGGGCGTGCGCCTCTCGAAAGCCTTCGCGCGGTTCGAGGCGGAGCCCGTGGCGGCGGCCTCGCTCGGCCAGGTCCACCGCGCCGAGATGCGCGACGGACGCGAGGTCGTCGTCAAGGTGCAGCGCCCCGGCATACGCGAGCTTGTGCTCAAGGACCTGGAAATCCTCGAAGGTCTCGCAGAGTTCCTGGACGCGCACACGGAGATGGGACGCCGCTACGAGTTCGGCAAAATCCTCGCGGAGCTGCGCAAGAGTTTGCTGCGCGAGCTGGACTACAGGCAGGAGATGCGCAACCTCATCACCTTCAACCGCAACTTCGCGGAGTTCCGCCGCCTGACCGTGCCGATGCCTGTCGAGGACTACTGCACGACGCGCGTGCTGACGATGGACTACGTGGCGGGGAAGAAGATTACGGCCCTGAGCCCGCTGGCCCTGATGGATGTGGACGGGCACGACCTGGCCGAAGAATTGTTTCGTGCCTACCTCAAGCAGATTCTGCTTGACGGCATCTTCCACGCGGACCCGCACCCCGGCAACATCTTCCTGACGCCCGAGAACTGCGTCGCCCTGATTGACCTCGGCATGGTCGGGCGCGTCACGCCACATGCGCAGGAGAACATACTGCAACTGCTCCTCGCCATCAGCGAGGGGCGCGGCGACGAGGCCGCGCACCTGACCGTCAAGCTGGGCGAGCCGAAAGAGAGTTTCGAGAAGGAGAAGTTCTCGCGTCAGGTCGCGGACCTCGTGACGCAACACCAGGGCAGCAACGTGCAGGAGATAGACGCGGGCCGCGTCGTCCTCGAAATCACGCGCATCTCCGGCGAGACGGGTTTCCGCCTGCCGCCGGAATTTACGCTCATCGCCAAGACCTTGCTCAACCTGGATCAGATAGTCCACACGCTCGACCCGGACTTCGACCCGAACGCCTCCATCCGCCAGAACGCGACCGACATCATGCGCGAGCGCATTCAGAAGAGCCTCTCGGCCGGGAACCTCTTCAACACGATGCTCGAAGCCAAAGACCTGATAGAGAAGCTGCCGGCGCGCATCAATCGTCTCCTGGACGCGGTCGCCAACAACGAGATGAAGATCAAGGTGGACGCGATTGACGAGTTGAAGCTGATGGAAGGCTTCCAGAAAATCGCCAACCGGATCACGATGGGGCTCGTGCTCGCCGCGCTCATCGTCGGGGCGGCGCTGATGATGCGCGTCGAGACCTCGTTCACGATAGTCGGCCTCCCAGGCATCGCCGCCATCTTCTTCCTTCTCTCCGGCGTCGCCGGCCTCTTCCTCGTCTTCAACATCCTCTTCAAAGACGAAAAGTCTGACAAGAAGCCGTAAGAGTAAGGGATGAGGGATGAGGGATGAGGGATGAGTCAAAAGCCGTTGAGTCAACGACTCGATGAGAGATTCATTCAACCCACTTCATCCCTCATCCCTCATCCCTCATCCCTTACTCTGTCCCGGTTGCGTGTGGATACAACCGCCTCGTATAATTTTTGTGCCGAAAAGTTCAGTGGAAATGTGATTGGAGTTAATCAAATAGTGCCAATTTATGAGTACGAATGTCGCAAGTGCGGTGCGCGCAGGGAAGTGATGCAGAAGCTGGCGGACAAGCCGCTCTCGAAGTGCAAGGAGTGCGGCGGACGCCTTGAGAAATTGCTCTCGGCCCCGGCCATACAGTTCAAAGGCTCCGGCTGGTACGTGACCGATTACGCCGGGAAAAAGGGGGAAGCCAAAGAGGAGGGCAAAAAATCGGACGGCAAGGAAGAGAAAAAGGAGACTGCCGAGAAAGCTTCCGCGACGGACAAGGCAACGCCGAAGGAAACCTCCTCCTCTAAAAAATCTAGCAAGTCTAAACCAGCCCCTTCGAGCGGCGACTGAAAAGTAAGTGAACTCCGATGCGCGTGCCTGACAAAATTCTAATCGCAACGCTTCTCGTCCTGGCCTTTGCCTGCGCCGCCTCGGGGCAGGCCGGCCGACGCCCACGGCCCGCCGATGACAAGGGCTCCATCCTTCTCAACGTCGTCGCCACGCGCGAAGGCGAAGGGGGCGCTCCTATCACCAGCAAACATCTGGCGCTCTACGACGGCGGCATCGAGCAGACCATCAAGAGCCTAACGCCCGACCCGAGCCCGGCGCGCATAGTTCTCCTGGTGGACAACTCGCTGACGATTCGCGCCGACGTGGAGAAGCTGGAAGAGGCCACGCGCGAGTTCGCCTACGAGATTTACGAGGGCGACCAGTTGCTCGTCGTCGGCTACGACGACCAGGCCGAGATCGTCGCCGACTGGACGGACGACGCCAAGCAGATAGAGGCATCGCTCGCGGGCTTTCGCAAGAAAGGCGACCCGCACCTCTTCGACGCGCTGCACGCTGTCGTGCAGGACGCGCTGCTCCCGCTGAAAGCCTCGAATCAGAAGCGCATCGTCATCGTCATCAGCGACGGGCTGGACCGCGGCAGCAAGATGAAGTTCGATAAGATAATGGCCGAATTGCAGGAGCAGGACATCACCGTCTATGCCGTGCAGGCTCCCGACCGCACGGGCGGCGCGCTCCGCCGCGACCAGCCGAAACCGGTCCAGGTCATAGAAAAACTCGCCGAAGGGACGGGCGGCCGCGTCTTCCCGATAAAGGAGGCGCGCGACGCCGCCAAGGCCATCTGCGACGAGCTACGCAAGAACCGCTACCTGCTCTCCTACGCCCCCGCGAACGTCTCCTACAGCGACGCGCGCCGCCTGCTCATCATCGCCGAGTCCGGCATACAGGTGCGCTCCAAGACGCTTCAACCAGCAAGCTATTGAAGAGCAGTGATAAGTGATAAGTGATGAGTAAAAGCGACGGTCTTAACTTATCACTTATCACTTATCACTTATCACTTATTACTTATTACTTATCACTTTTTCCTTGAGTAGATGTAGAACATGATGACGATGACGGCGAGGAAGATGAGTTCGAGGAGGGCGAAGTAGCCCAGGTCGAAGCGGCCGGCCTCGTCGTGCGCCTCGCGGTAGACGACGAAGGTGGCGACAATAAGCGCGGTCGTGAGCCAGATGGCCTGGCGTTTGGCGTCCCACATGAAAGTCTTGAGTCCTCGCGCGGGCGCGGTCCTCATCACAGGACTCGCGCCCCTCTGATTTTTACGGCCCAGCGTCTTCCCTCCGGGGCGCGATTATGACACACTTATGCGCGCAGTTTGAGTAGACGCTCCGGCCACTTCGTCCAAAGAAGGAATTTCAAAGAATGTATTGCCCGCAATGCGGCCAGGAACAGGCTTCGAGCGAGATGCGCTTTTGCTCGCGCTGCGGTTTTCCGCTCGGCGGCGTGACCGACTTGCTCGCGCGGGGCGGCGTCACGCCGACGATGACTCAGCAGGGCAAGACAGGACCGCAGGTGCGCGGACTTTCGCCGCGCCAGAAGGGCACGCGGGCGGGCCTCATGCAGATGCTCAGCAGCCTGCTCGTCGTCCCCATCGTCGCCATCCTCAGTCACAACATCTTCGGCTGGCAAGGGCTGATCATCCCGCTCGCCGCGCTGATAACTTTCGTCGGCGGCCTGCTGCGCATCATCTACGCGAAACTCTACGAGGACGACACGCCGGAGATGGAGTCGGACGCGCTGCCCGCGCACGCTGCGCCGCCCGCGGCTGCACATCTCAACGCCAGAGCGCGCG
>DATFCB010000086.1:0-3288 GCA_035253525.1 Pyrinomonadaceae bacterium
GACGGGCTTTTGATGGTCAAGTCACTTTAAGTCCAAAGTCCAAGGCCCAAAGTCAAGAACACGCTTTTGACTTTGGGCCTTGGACTTTGGACTTCGGACTTTTTTAACTTTTACGCAGTTCAGTCAGAACTTGCTTGGCGACCGCCTTGAGCGTGTCGAAGACGCCGACGCCCGTGGCGGCGACGGCCTCTATGACGGGCTCGTCCTTGCGCGCGAGTTCCGCCCTGATGTCCGGGACGGGGATGACGTTGGGGAGGTCGCGCTTGTTGAGCTGTAGGACGTAAGGGAGGTTCAGCAGGTCGTAGCCCTGCGATTGTAAATTCTCTTCGAGATTGGAGAGCGACTCGATGTTGGCGTCCATGCGCTCTTCCTGCGAGTCGGCGACGAAGACGACGCCGTCCACGCCTTTCAGAATCAACTTGCGCGAGGCGTCGTAGAAGACTTGCCCCGGAACCGTGTAGAGATGAAAGCGCGTCTTGAAGCCGCGCACGGTGCCCAGTTCCAGCGGCATGAAGTCGAAGAAGAGCGTGCGGTCGGTCTCGGTCGCCAGGCTGATGAGCTTGCCCTTGGACTGCGGGGCCGTGGAATCGAAGATGTATTGCAGGTTCGTCGTCTTGCCGCACAGGCCCGGCCCGTAATAAACGATCTTGCAGTTAATCTCGCGCGAAGCGTAGTTAATGAACGTCATAACAATTCACGTAATAAGTGATAAGTGATAAGTGATAAGTAAAAGAAAGACGGGTTTTAACTTATCACTTATCACTTATCACTCATCACTAACTAAACAAGCTGTCTATGTCCTCGTCCGTGATCTCTGCGAAGAGCGAGGTTTCGCTGGACTCTTTCTTGGATTCGCGGACGATCTCTTCGAAAATCGCCGCCATCTCGGCCGAAGCCTGCCTGACGCGCAGTTTGACCAGGCCGAGGCTCGAACGCTCGTCGAACACGACGACCAGCAAAATTCTCCCGATGACAGAGATATAAATGCTCTCGCGCTCGCCTTCGTGCGAGAGTGTCGGGAATTCCTTCTCGCCTATCAGATGCGCCATCCCTGTGGTGGCGGCGACGTTTCCGGCCGCGAGCGAGGCCAGGCTCGTTGTGTCAAGATTGCCCACGTCGCCGTGAACGGCTATCTGCTGACCGTCTTTGTCCACCAGAAAAGCTACGCGGGCCGAGGAGTCCAGACGCAATTTTGCCAGCACAGCCTTAATCTGGTGGTACTGCTGCTCACGCATTACTATGGGAGTGTCTGCCATCAGTACAGCTTTCTTTATTAATGGAGGCGGGCAAGGCGGGAGGCCCCGCTGGCGGGGCTGCCCGAAGTCATCGGCGTCTGGAACTTAAACCAAACTGTTAGAAGGTTTTCGCGTGCCCGCACACACGCCGCGGCGGTCGCAGTCTGTTGTGGGCACAAGCGCCACGACCACCAAAAGCACTCTAACATGGTGCGTTAAATGTCTTCAAGTGTTTTTCTATGTTAGCCATTCATCCCGCACAATTTAGCGCCACTTGGCCCGTAGTGCCCGCTAAACCTTGCTCTATCGTTGATTTAGCGTGCGAGCTGTGTTAAGCTGCGTAACAGTTTTAGTGGCCGCTCCGATTCCCCTGGGCGGCCCTTTGGAAATCAGGTGCTTCGCATGAGCGATCCTATCGTCAAGGGCGTGAAACGGTCTCCCTCCCGCCCCGCCTCGCGTCAAAATTCCCCGTCGTCCTCCGCCAAGAATCGTACATTGGCGGGAAAAAGTGCGCGCCCGAAGCCGATAGTGAAGCGTTCGTCGTCTGAAAAAGCCCCTGCCCGTAAGGCCGCCAAGTCGAACACCAAAGCAGGCTCGAACGCGGGCGCTAAAGGCAAGGTGTCGAAGGCGGCCCCCGCGCGCAAAGCCCCGGCGGCGAAGAAGGCCGCTGCTTCTAAAGTCAAACCCAAAGCCAAAGCGCCCGCGCGCGCGAAGACCGCGCCGCCGGCAAAGAAGACGAAAAAAGTTGTCCCGGCCAAAGCAGCGAAGGCCGCTCCGGCGCGCAGCAAAACCGCTGCGGCTAAGAAGAGTGTTGCGCCGCCAGCCCGCAGGCCCGCGCCGACGCCGCCTCCCCCGCGCCAGCCGACCGCAGACGAAGCGGCCGCCCTGCGCGCTTTCGAGCGCGCACACAAGGAGTTCGCGCGCGGCCGTTTCGGTGAGGCCCGCGCTCAGTTCCGCGCCCTGATAGAGAAATACGCGAGCGTGTCGGAGGTGACGGCCCGCGCCCGCACCTACCTAAACATTGCCGAGTCGCGCCTGCGGACCGAAGTCTCTTTGCCGCGCGACGCCGACTCGCTCTACGACCGTGGCGTGATAGAGCTGAACCGCGGCGATTACGTCGCGGCGCAGGAGATGTTCGAGCGTGCGCTCGCGCGCGAGAAGCGCGAGCCCGAGGCGGCACACATCTTTTACGGGCTGGCCGCGACCCGCTCGCGCCTGGGCTCCGTCGAGACAGCGCTGCACGCCTTACAGAAAGCGTTAGAGCTTCAACCGAAACTCCGGCTGCGCGCACAGCACGACCAGGATTTGGTTCTGCTCAGAAACGACCCTGAGTTCGAGCGCCTGGTCTTCGCTTCCCGTTTCTGAGAAAGCCCATCAAGTCGGCCCACCCTCCTCAATAACGCAACTATGCAAGCCTCCGCCTTTCAGATATGATTTCATAAGCGTTGAAGAATCAATCGGCCTCTCTCGGAGGAATCGAAAGTTGCCAGCCGCGGAATCGAATCACGGATTAAAACTCGTCGCCATCGGCGGCGGGACCGGGCTCTCGACGCTGCTGGCCGGGCTCAAACAGCTCGTCGGCGCGAGCGACGGCGACCACGGCGTGTGGCTCGAATCGCTCTCGGCCATCGTCACGGTCTCGGACGACGGCGGGAGTTCCGGCCGCCTGCGCGAAGAGTTGCAGATGCTCCCGCCGGGCGATATACGCAACTGCATGGTCGCGCTCTCGGAAGATTCCACGCTGCTTTCGCGACTCTTCCGCTACCGCTTCCGCGGCTCGGGCGAACTCGGCGGCCACAGCTTCGGCAACCTTTTCCTCGCCGCGTTGACGGAAGTGACGGGCGACTTCGTTGAGGCCGTGCGCCTCTCGTCGGAAGTCCTGGCGAGCAAGGGGCGTATTTATCCCGCGACGATCAATGACGTGCGCCTGGTCGCAGAACTCGAAGACGGCGAAGAGGTGCGCGGCGAGACGCAGATAACGGCTTCGCGCGCGCCGATTCGCCGCCTGCGGCTTGAGCCTGAGCAGTGCCTTCCCTTGCCCGAAGCCCTCGTC
>DATFCB010000087.1:0-9584 GCA_035253525.1 Pyrinomonadaceae bacterium
GGCTTCGTAGACGGTCCCCATCCCGCCCTGCCCGAGGTGGCGGACGAGGCGGTAGCGGTTCTGCAAGACTGTCCCAGGTGTTAGCATATATTTTAGGTACGAGGAGCGACTGGGCCACATTTTAACACAAGACCAAAAACAAGAAGGCAGCAGAGCCATTCATAATCGGCTGCCTTCTTCTCTTTCGTTTTTACTGCTTGCGGCACACTGCCTGCTGCCCGCTGCTTTTTGAAACCGCTTGTGCGCGCTTCACGTAGTAGCCTTGTGGTTCGGGGCGTCTTGTCTTTAAGGCGAATCAGTTATACGCTTTCGGTCGCGTTTCTCTTGTCTGACCCAAGGAGTTTTCAGTTAGATGTCTACGAAGAATCTTCCCCGCGCTTTCCCCTTACTCGTGCTCGCGCTGTTGGTTTGTAGCGCCGGTCTTGCGGCCCGCGCGCAGACGCCTCAGCCGACGCCGCCGCCAGCCAGCCCCACGCAGCAGGATGCCACGCGCCCGCCGGGCACGGAGCGCAACCAGCCTGTCCCCGAACAGGTGCGGCCCGTCACGCCCGACCCGACAGCGCCTCCAGGCTCGCAGCGCCCCGCGCCGCAAGCGCCTCCAGGCACGAGCGTCTCGCCGCAGACGGGAACGCCCCAAGCGCCCAACGCGACCCCCATGCCCACGCCCTCTGACGCTCTGCCGTCTGAGCCGGGCGAGACGCCAGCGGACGCGACTTCGACGCCGTCAACTTCTACGCCCGACACTATACAGGAGCCGCGCGAGCCGACCTTCCCGGCGGCCGAGCCGCACCCTTTGCCGCCTCCGCCCGTGCTCACCAGGCTCGGCGTGCAGAGCGACCAACTGCTGCCGCTCTCGCTCAACGAGGCGATTCGCAAGGCGCTTGAAAATAACAACGACATAGAGGTCGCGCGCGACGACGTGCGACTGGCCGAGACCACGCTCCGCGCCTTCCGCGGCGTCTACGACCCCGTGCTCAATCTTAACCCGGAGATCAGCAGCCTGATTCAGTCGCAGCAGAGCGTGCTCAGCGAGGGGAGGGACCAGAGCGGCACGCTGACGACCACGGACTTCCGCTTCGACAACAGCATCAGCAAGTCCTTCGGCGTTGGCGGCGGGACTTACGAGTTCTTCTTCAACAACAACCGGCGAACGACCAATTCGACCTTCAACACGCTCAACCCCGTCTACTCTGCGAGCGCGGGCGTGACCTTCACGCAGCCGCTCTGGCGCAACCGCTCGATTGACAACAACCGCCGCCAGATTCGCATCCAGCGCAAGCGGCTCGAACAGTCTGACGCCGAGTTCCGCCGCCGCACCATTGAAGTCATCACGCTGGTGCAGCGCGCCTACTGGGATTTGGTCTTCGCGCTCCGCGACCAGCAGAACCAGATCGCCAACCTCAACCTGACGCGCGAGAATTTGCGCCGCGTCGAAGCGCAGATCGCCGCCGGGGCCATCGCCCCGCTCGAACGCGCGGAGGTCCAGACCGAACTCTCTCGCCGCGAGTCGGACGTGCTGCTCGCCACGCAGAGCGTGACCGTCGCCGAGAACAATCTCAAGCAGTTGATCCTGCGCGACCCGCAGTCGGGTGAGTGGTCCGCGCAGTTGACGCCAACCGACGCGCCCGCCTTCGACACGACGCCCGTCAACCTGACGGACGCCCTCACCGAAGCGCGCGCCAATCGGCCCGAGCTTCGTCGCCTCAACCTGGGCCGCGAGATCAACTCGATAGACATACAGTATTTCAAAAACCAGACGCGCCCGCGCATAGACCTACAGGCGACCGCGGCGACCACTGGGCTCGCGGGCACGCCGACCCTCGTCACAGACCCGATCACGGGCCAGACCCGCCCCGCGGACGTGTTCCCGAGCCTGATCGGCGGCTACGGGCGCACGCTCCGTAACCTCTTCGGCCTCGACACGCGCAACCTCGTCGCCGGGGTGTCAATTCAGATTCCGCTGCGTAACCGTACCGCCGAAGCGAACCTCGCGGGCGCTCGCATCCAACGCGACCAGCTCGAAGCGACGACGCGCATACAGGAACAGACGATTGAGGTCGAGGTCCGCAACGCCGCGCAGGCCGTCGAAACCTCGCGCCGCCGCGTGCTGGCCGCGCGCTCCGCACGCGAGAACGCAGAATTGCAGCTCGCCGGCGAACAGCGGCTCTACCAGGTCGGGCGCTCGACCACGTTCCTGCTCTTCCAGCGCGAGAACCAACTGGCGAACGCGCGCAACCTCGAACTACGCGCCGAAACCGACTACAACAAGGCGCTCGCGGACCTGCAACGCGCCACCTCGACCACGCTCCGCGCCAACAACATCGTGGTTGAAACTCCGACCGCGCCGTAGAAGGGATGAGGGATAAGGGATGAGGGATGAAAAGGGTTGAGTGAACCGTTCAGCGAGGCATTGACTCAATAGCTTTTCCTTCATCCCTCATCCCTCATCCCTCATCCCTTATGAAGATTTCCGCGACCATCATCACCTTCAACGAGGCGTCGAACGTCCGCGCCGCTATCGAATCCGTCGCCTGGGCGAACGAGGTTCTGGTGGTGGATTCCGAGTCAACGGATGCGACGCGCGAGATAGCCGAGGAGTGTGGGGCGCGCGTCATCCGCCGCGCCTGGCCCGGTTTCGCCGCGCAGAAGCAGTTCGCCGCAGATGAAGCCAAACACGATTGGGTTTTCAGCCTGGACGCGGATGAGCGCGTCTCCGAAGAATTGCGCCACTCTGTAGAGGATTTGCTTTACACGGAGGAGACGAAGCTTGCGGACGGCTACCGCGTCGCGCGCCGCTCCTTCTACATGAACCGCTGGATTCGCGGCGGCGGCTGGTATCCAGATCATCAGCTACGTCTTTATCACAGAGCGCGCGGGCGCTGGCGCGGCGCACACGTACACGAGTCCGTCAAGATGGACGAGGGCGCGCGCACCGAAACGCTCGCGGGCGACCTTCTGCACTACAGCGTCCGCGACGCCGCCCACCACCATCGCATGATTGGTGAGCGCTACGCCCCGCTCGCCGCGCTACAGATGTTCGAGCAGGGTCGCAAGACCAGCGCGCTCCGCATCGCCACAGCCGGCCCGGCCGCCTTCATCCGCAGCTACCTACTCAAAGGCGGCTTCCGCGACGGCCTCCCCGGCTTCGCCATCGCAAAATTTGCCGCACACCACGCCTTCCTCAAACACCTCCTGCTCTGGGAAAGACAGAAAGACAGTGATAAGTGATGAGTGATAAGTGATAAGTAAAGACAACTGCTTTAACTTATCACTTATCACTCATCACTTATCACTTATCACTCATCACTTATCACTGCTTTTACGCTGCTTGCTTGTCTTCGTGGATGACGACGCCGAGTTCCTGGCGGAGTGTGCCGAGGGCTTCGGTAATCTGGTTGTATTGGAGTTGGCCGAGGCGCATGGCTTCTCTGAGGTGCTGCGCGTCGGAGGCGGCGCGGCCCGTGGAGGTCTTCGCGCCGTCGCTGTCCTTGTGCTCTATGAGCACGAGCATCAATTCGCCCAGGGTGCTCGCCATCTCGTCAAGCAGCTCCGCCGGAACGTGCGCCGGCTCGAAGCGGCGCAGCTCCAACATCAGGTCGTCGAGCCTGTCGGAGAAACGCCCGAGCTGCCGCGTGAAGCGTTGATGACGTAGAATGTCCTGCATGTCGGCGATTGTAGCATGACGCCGCGCCGGCTGAACAGGTTCAATTTTCAGTCTGGAATGGCTGTGCCAAAACCGGAAAAGTTTTCCACAGCCCCGGCGATTTCGACTGCCTGCGCACGCCCGCGAGCGCGGCCCCTGCTCACTGACAAAACGTCAGTAGGGCTGACAAAACTTCACCCCATCTGTCACCTCGGCCGCCCGTCGGATGTGCGCTTTGAGACGGCCCGGCCGTCACCTCAAAGGCCAAGCGCTATTATTTCCTCAGTTACAAATTGACTCTGATTCTCGCGCGACACGCGGCACACCGCTTGTAAGCTGACGGCGGTGGTCGGGTCTCTACTGCCTGGGTAGGAGCCTACGTAACCTTCACTTTGAACATCTACGCAGGGCTCCCAACAGGCCCGAAGCGAACCCCCCTTAAGGAGAAACGTCAGAAGTCATGCTTAATTCAGTCAAGAACCTCTTCAAACTCACTTTCGTCGCCGCCCTCTTCGTGATGACCGCGGCGGTCGCCTCCGCGCAGATCAACACCAGCGGCACGGTGACGATGAGCGGCACGGTCTCGAAATTCGTCGAACTCAATTCCGGCGGGGCCGTGACCCTCTCCGGCAACTCCGGCGGCGGCGTCACCACGGACGGCGTGGCCGACAGCGCGCTCGCCGTCGTCGTCAACATGGGCGAACTCGGCCCCGGCAACACCAACAGCTTCGTGACGGCCTCCGTGCCGCTCAAGATGCGCAGCAACGCCAACTACGTCCTCTCGCTGAGCGCGGTTGTGTCGAGCACAGGGTCGAGCACCGAGAAGATCGGCGCTGCCGACATCGGTTTCGGCATCGGCTCCTTCTCGCGTTCGAGCGCCACTGGCGTTCACACGACCGGCACAGACACCAACGCCACCCTCGGCGACCCGACGCTCCCCGCCAACGGCGCTGTCAACGGCACGAGCGGCCGCTTCGAGTATGCTGCCGGCAAGTCGAACCTCGGAGCCTTCTCCTCGTCCTCGTCGGTGCTGAGCGGCGCGCGGATTTTGAACGCCGTCCCGAGGGCCAACACCAACGGGCTGACGGTCCCCGCGATCTTCTCGGTCAAGCCCCAGTTCTATGAGAACGGCACGACGACCGCCACCGCGACCTTCACCATCGCCGCCCCGTAAGAGACGCGGGCCGAACGTTTCGCCCCGCGCTTTTTTTGAATGGTCGAATCAAGCGCCGTCGCTCCCATCTGTGCGTGACGGCGCTTGAGCCTTATTTAACCTTGAGACGCCACGGCCCGCGCCCCTTCGATTTTGGGCCAAACGATTATGATGTTGCGGGCTATCACAATCGCTCTTTTCACCTGCCTGCTGACCGCGGCGGCCGCGGTTTCGGCTGCGGCGCAGACCTTCGACCTCAGCGGCGGCGGCCAGCCGACCATCACGGGCGCGCTCGGCGGCTCCGTCACGGGCAGCTCAAGCACGACTCAAGACCTCGTCGTCACCGTCAACTTCGGCGAAGTCTCCCCGGCCAACACCAACAATCTGGTCAAGGTGGTTGTGCCAATTGCCATACGCAGCACGGACCCGTATCGGGTCAGAGTCTCTGTCGCAGGCACGTTCAACGCGAACGCGCAGGCCGTTCAGCGCTCCGACATAGGTTTCGGCGTCAGCAACATGCGCCAGATGGGTAACAAGTCGCAGGACTGCAACCGCAGCCAACACCTCTTCCGCTCCCCCTTCGACAACGATCCTTCCTTCAACGTCACGCTCGACGCGAACGGCCGGGCCGCTTACACGTCGTCGCTACAGAACATCACCGGGAACAACGTCATCCTGAGCGGGCCGAAGCTGACTAAGGGGAAGATCACCAAGCACGAAGACGACAACGGCTACATCTTCGACGCCATTTTCACCATCAAGCCGCAGTTCTACGCCTCCGGCACGTTCAGCGCGACGATCACCTTCACCATCTCGGACGGGCCGAACGTCCAGTGTTAAATAATTCTTCGGAAAACAGACATGCTCAAAAAGATTTCCACGCTGCTCTTCCCCCTGCTCGCCCTTTTCTTCGCCGCGCCGCACGCGCTGGCACAGAATGCGCCCGCCGCCGGGCAGAGCGGCGACGGGATAGCGCTCGCCCCGGCACGCTTCGAGCTTGAGATGACGCCCGGCTCGGAGACGACCGTCGTGGTCAACCTCGATTACCACACGTCGCGTGCGGACGCGCAGCCCTACCGCCTCGTGGCGAGTCTCAACGATTGGGACATGAACGAGAAAGGCGAGCTGGGATTTTACAAGGCTGGCGCGCGCCCCCTATCCGCTTCGCCGTGGATTATCTACAGCCCGGCGGAGGTCACTGTCCAGCCCGGACAGACTCACTCCATACGCGTCACCATCACTGTGCCAAAAGACGCAACGCCCGGCGACCACCTCGCGGCGCTCATAGTGGAGCAGAGGCCCGACACCATCAAGCTGAACCGCAACGCGCGGCAGATGGTGATGCGCTTTCGCATGGCCTCCATGTTCTACATCACTGTCCCGCGCGCCACGCGTCGCGGCACGCTCGCGAATCTTCAGGCGCGGACGGACGCGCGCGGGATCGTCGTCACCCCGACGCTCAAGAACGAAGGCAACAGCGTGGTCCGGCCCATCTCCTCGATCAAGGTCGTTGACGCGAGTGGCCGCACAGTCGCCGAGTTACCCGAAGGCGAAGCGCTCCCCGTGCTCGCCGGCGCGACCCTGAGCCAGCCGCTCGTCATCGAAAAGGCGCTCGCGCCCGGAACATATACCGTCAAATACAGGGTGGATTTTCAGGACGGCGGCAAGGTCACGGAAGGCGTCACCGATTTGACTATCCAAGAAACCAAAGAGAACGCCACAGGCACATCGGCATCAAGCAAGCGACCCGATTGAAAAGTCCCGTTTCTTTTACTCATCACTCGTCACTCATCACTTATCACTGCATCAATTCCCTGTTGACGGGAATCTCTTGATTTCGGGTGGCGCGGGGGTGATGTAGAAGTTGACGCCTGCGGTCTCGCTGCCGGCGAGGACTCTGACGGGGAGGGTGCCGGCGGGCGAGACGGTCTTTTCCGGCAAAGTCTTTTCGTCAATCAAGACGGCGTGCTCGCCGGGCGGGAGGTCTCCGATCATGAAGACGCCGTTCTCGTCCGTCAGCGTGTCGCGGCCGCTGCCCGTCACGACGCGCACGTCCGCGAGCGGCTGCTCGCCTTCGTCAAGCAGATTGTTGCCGTTCGCGTCCAACCAGACGACGCCGGTGACGCGCCCCGTGCGGACCAGACGAAAGTCAACGATAGAATCGCGGCCCTGTTGGAGCATCGCCGCCTGCTGCGCTTCGTCCAGCAGCGTCAGGTCCGCGCGCACCGACAGGAGGTCCAGATGAATCTGGTGCTCGCCGACGCGTACGTTGTCAATCGTGTATCGCCCCTCCGCGTCCGAGACGACGTAGCGGCTGCCGTCCACGCGGACTTTCACGTTCGCCTGCGGCTTGTCCACGCCAGCGTCGAACCGCCCGTCCAGGTTCACGTCCTGATAGACGCGGCCGTGGAACGCGCCGTAAGAGTTCAATTCACTGATTGTGGCCGAAGCCATCGCCTCCGCACGCCGCGCACGCAGGAGCGGGCCGCGCAGACTGAGCAGGATTTGCGGGCCTGTCTGCCCCTGCGAATAGGTCAATTGAAGCGTGCTCTGACGAGGCAGCCGCGCCGAGGCGAACAGTCGTTCGGTGGTCGTGAAGGGCGTGCCCTCCGCACGATTGTAACTAAAGCCGGCCCCGAGGCTGATGCGCTGGTTGAAGAATGACTGCGCGTTCCAGTCCACCGCGCCGCTGAGCGTGCCACGGCTGCCGAACGACTGGCTCAATTGGAAATTGTTGTACTCGCCCACGCGGACGTTCGCGCCGACCTGCGCGTTGAGGAACGCTGGGCCTATAGTTTTAATCCTCGTCGCGTTCACGAACAGACGCCACCGCGAGAAATCTTTCGAGGCGTTGACGAGCGTGTACGCGCCCGAGCCGGACTGCGTCGTGCCGCTCTGCGTGTGCGAGAAGAAGATGGTCGGCCAGGGGCCGCGCGGGGTGATGTTAACGGTGGTGGCGATGAAGCGCTCACGCTGCCCCAGGGCGTTCGGCCGCGCCGACGAGCTTCCCGTCATGGAGGCCGCGAGCCACTGGAAGGGACGCCACGTGACGCCGGCTGAAGCGATTTTGATGGGCTCGTGCAAGCCCATTTGTGGGCCAAGAAAGTTTGCGCCGACGTGTGTGTAGCGGCCCTGAACGGTCAGGCGCTCGCTCAGGTCGTAAGAGGCGGAGAGGTCTGCGGCCAATGCCGTGCCGTTCACGCGCGAGCCGTCGCCTTGCGTTCCCCTGAACCGGCCCGCTGCAATGTCGCTCTGGAAGCGTGCGCGCTGTGAAGCGTACCGGGCGCTACCCGTGAACATCTGGCCGCTGCGTCCGGGGCCATTGAAACCGATCATCCCTGCGGAGAAGAGCAACTGGTCCGACCTACGGCTTGACGCACCGGCCGATGGGCCGAAAGTCGCATACGCGCCGAAGACGTTCGTGTCGTACCTGGGCTTATTCGGTTGAATTGTTTCGGGCAGCTCCGCGTCCGGGATAAAGGGGAACTGCGGCCGAAATGGCGAAACGCCCGAAGCCGCGCGGCCCGCGAAGGCCGTCAGGCGCACGTCGCGGATGGGGAGTTGTGCCGAAACGCCGCGCACGGTCGAAGACATGAACAGCAGGTCTGTGCCAGTTCCGAAGTCTCCGCCGATGAAGCGCTGCCCGCCTGCCCGGTCGTAGGTGAGCGTGACGTTGCGCAGCAGGCCGAACGGGCGGCCCGTCCCGACGCTGGAATTCGTCAGCAGATGAAACCTGCCATCGCCAATGCGGCCGTCGGCGCTGAGCGTCAGGCTCTGGTTTGAGGAGGAAGAATAGCGGTTGAGGTTGTAGTCGTAGTCAATCTGGTAAAGCTCGAAGGTGTTGCGTTGCGCCCCGACCCTGACGGTCTCTGCGCGCGCGCGCCCGCGCGTAACGCGGACGGCGCGGGCCGCTTCGTCCGTGTTGATGGAAACGTCCAGCAGGGCCGAGACGATCTCGACGGGGAGCATCAACTCGTCTGCGTTCGGCGGGAAGACTATGTCCGCAGTGCTCGACGTGGAGAGGATTAGGGAGTTGTTCTCGCTGACCTGATTGAGTTGCGCGTTGAATTCGGCGACTGTGCCAGTTTGGCGACGTACGACGATTGTCCGTGCGGCCGCGTCAACCGTGACCACGTCGCCGAGTGCGCGCGCGATGCTCGTGACGGGAAGAAAGAGTCTGCCGCCGCGCTGCTGCGGGAAGCTCTGCGGCCCCGTCAGCGTCCGCCCGTCAACGATGATGGTGGTCTGCTGCGGCTGCGGCTGGCCCGGCGCGGCTGTGCCAGTTGTGCTGAGAGCGCTTGGCGAAGAATCGTTCGACGGTTTAGCACTTTCCTTTTCGTCGCCCGCGCGGAAGGTTGCGGCGCGGACGGCGTTCCTTGCGGTCGCGGAAAAAATCAGCGCGCAGGCGAGGCACACGGCAATGGCAGCTCTGAATGATTTAGAAATGTCCACGGGTGCGGTTATCGTCGAAAGTTCGTGAGCGGTCGGAGCGTCGGCAAGCCACAATCTCCGAAGAAGGATTCTGCCGTGAATACGATAACAATCCGCGTGCCGCGCGCGGGCCGCAGGTGGCTTTTATCTAAGCGAGGAAATATAAAGAGTTGTCGAGGTAGGGGCGGGGATTCGGATGGCGCGGAGCGATTCGATTGACAGGCCGGCCCGACGTTTTGTCAGTTGCCTGACTTTTTGTCAGTCGTCGTGTGGGTTTTATAGAAACAATCGCCGATTCATCCTTTCTAGGAAGGAAATAGAGTTGGCGAATCTCGCCGATGAAGTGGCCGGCTCGGG
>DATFCB010000088.1:0-3500 GCA_035253525.1 Pyrinomonadaceae bacterium
CTGAGAGTGGCGCGCACGGTCGAATCGCGCGTTGACCCGGTTGAGACGCGCGTCGGCTCTGCCGAGGGACGCATCGAGCAGGTCGAGCAGAATTCGCAGCGCCTCTCGGGCCAGATTGACGAACTGGCGGCCGTCTCGAACGCCGCACGCGGCGGCGCGAAGGCCGCTCAGGAAACGGCCGACGCTGCTGTCGCGGGAGTCAACGCGACCAACGAGCGCATCTCTGCCCTGGACGATTACGTCCCGCAGGAGTCAATCGCGATCACCTTCCGTTCGGGCAGCGCCATGCTCTCGCGCGACGCCAAGGCCCAGTTGGACGAGATCGCGACCAAGGCTTTGAACGCCAAGGGCTACGTGATTGAAGTCTCCGGCTACGCCGACTCGACCGGAAGCGTCGCCCGCAACCGCATGCTGAGCACACAGCGCGCGGACGCCGTCGTGCGCTACCTGGCCGAGAATCACAGGATTCCGCTCAGGCGCATCGTGACGCCTTTCGGCTACGGCGAGTCGAACGCGGTCGCGGAGAACACGACCCGCGCGGGCCGCGCGCAGAACCGCCGCGTCGAGGTCAAAATCCTCGTCAACCGCGGCCTACAGCAAGGCGCGCCGACCATGACCACGTCAACGCCTGAATAGAGAGAAGGGATGAGGGATGAGGGATGAGGGATGAAATAAAAAACTTTCTTTCCTTCATCCCTCATCCCTTCTTAAGGAGAACGGAATGCGTGAACGTTCGACGCTGGCGCTCCCCGCGGCGCTGGCTTTTCTTTTTCTGTTCGCCACGGCGACGACTACGATGGTGCGTGCACAGGAGCCTCAGCTTCCGTCGGACCCGCCGCCGGTGATGCCGAAGCCGACGCCGAAGCCGCCGAAGGACGAGGATTACGAGGTCGTCCGCGTCACGTCGAACCTGGTCGTTGTGCCAGTTTCGGTGACGGACGCGGCGGGCCAGCCCGTGCTCGGCCTCAAGGTCCCGGACTTTCGTCTGGAAGAAGAAGGCCGCGCGCAGGAGATAGCGGAGATCGGCAACCCCGAACAGGTGCCGCTAGACATCGCCGTCCTGCTGGACGTTTCCAGCAGCGTTGACGCGCGCTTCACGTTCGAGCAGCAGGCCGCAGCAGGATTTCTTAAACAGGTCTTGAAGCCCGGCGACCGCGCGACCATCTTCGCCATCGATGAGAAGCCGCGCTTCGTGCAGGAGTTGACCTCGGCCGAGCGCGCGTCGCAGATGATGATGGCGGTCACACCGGCCAAGGGGTTCACGGCCTTCTACGACACGGTCCTTGAGGCTTCGCGCTACCTGGAAAAATCCTCCGGATCGGGCCGCCGCAAAGTCATCGTCGTCATCTCGGACGGCGACGACACGGCGCGCATCGTAGAAGTTTCAGCCACGCAGAACAGGAACTCTGACCAGAAATACATCGGCAAGGACGCGCAGTTGCAGTTGATTGAGCGCTCCGTCTCGGAAGTCCAGCGCGAGGTGCAGCGCACGGAGGTCACCTTCTACTCAATCAACCCGAGCGGGCAGACCATGCACCTGAACGTCCGCACCGCGCGCTCGCAGCAGGGCATGGAGAGGATAGCCGAAGCGACCGGCGGCACCTCGTTCATCCCGGCCAGGCTCGAAGATTTGCCCGCGATGTTCAACCGCATCGCCTCGGAACTGCGCTCGCAATACCTGCTTCAGTATTACTCGAACAACGAAAGCGCGGCCGGCAAATTCCTACGCATCAAGGTCGCCCTCCCCGCGCAACCCGCGCTTCGGCTAAGAGCCAGGCAGGGCTACTATTCCAAAGGCCGTAAATCGTAAATCATCGAACAGATTTTCCATTTACGATTCACGGCCTTTAACGCATTTCGAGCAGCACGTCCGTCAGGCGGTTGACGACGCTGAGGAGCGAGCGGCCGGCCTGGTCGAACTGGTTTGCGGCGGCCTGGTCTTCGGCCGTCGCCGCGCCCGCCGCCACGCCCGCCAGCCGCGTGTAGAAGCGCTGCAACTCCGGCTTCGTGCGGAAATCAATCTCCAACTGATCTAACCCCTCGCGGACGTTTTGCAGACTGTTCTTGACGGTCGCCTTGCTCCGCTCGGTCTGCTGAACCTGCGCGGGCGTGGCCTCGCCGGCGCGCGCCGCCACGTCCGCCGCCTCTATGCCCTTCGCCACCCCGCCGAGCAAGTAGAGGAACCTTGTCAACACCTTGATCTGCTCGGCCACACGCGCGGCCCCTGCGTTGCTCGCTTCCGTGGCCTTCTGAGCGCTGTCAGTTCGACTCGTTCTCTGCTGCGTGCTTCTCCTTTGAGAACTCGTCCGCCGCTGACGATTCTGGGCCATGAGCGGTGCGGGCAGTAACAGCAGGCCGATGGTGGTCGTGATAATAGCGCGTCTCAATTTACGTTCATCCTCCATTTCGGGCGTCTCGTCAGAGCTTTGTCGTCTTCACTGCGCTGGTGTTTTGATTAGACTATTCTTCCAAATGGTTGCGCGAGTCAAGCGCCGTCGGCCCCGATTGGTCACGGCCGCGCCCGTCCTGCTAGAATGAAGCGAACTTTCACCGACGGACCTTTCGACATTTATGAGTCAGCGAACGCTTAGAGTCCGGCGACTGGGCCGCCTCGAATACGGCGCGGCGCTCGCCGTGCAGAAGGAGACGGAGCGGGCCGTGCTCGCGCGCGAGCAGCCGGACACGCTGCTCCTCGTCGAGCACCCGCACACGCTCACGCTCGGGCGCGGCGCGACGAGCGCAGGCATCATCACCCCGCAGGAAATCCTGGACGCGCGCGGCGTGACCGTGTTCGAGACCAACCGCGGTGGCAAGGTCACCTACCACGGCCTCGGGCAAGTGGTCGGCTACCCCGTCGTTAATCTGAGCCCGGAGCGCGAGGACGTTCACCGCTACGTGCGCGACCTCGAAGAAGTCCTGATGCGCGCGCTCTCGGATTTCGGCATAGAGGGCTTTCGCATCAAGGGGCTGACCGGCGTCCACACCGCGCGCGGCAAGGTCGCCGCCATCGGCGTACACATCGCGCGCTGGGTGACGACGCACGGCTTCGCCCTGAACGTCAACACGGACCTCAGCTTCTTCAACCTTATCATCGCCTGCGAGGGCGAGCCCGTCACCTCCATGAAAGAACTGCTCGGCCGCGAGATTCCATTGAGCGAAGTCGAAGACCGCGTCGTCGCGCGCTTCGCGGAAGTTTTCGGGATGGAAGTTGAAGAGGAAGTCGAGGAAGATGGCCGCCCGCCGGGTTTAAGCGTTCCCGCCGGAATCGTTTAAGACCATGCTCTCTCTCCAAGACATCATCGCCGCGCGCGAGCGCATCGGGGGGCGCGTCCACCGCACGCCCGTCGTCACCTCGCGCGCCGCCAGCGCCACCGACTGCGCGTGGTTGCCGGAGGAGAAGGCGACGACGCCGCGCCGCCTCTCCTCTCCGCCCAGAGAGAGAATCTTGTTCGTCGCGCCGCGCATCTTGAAGACGCCCGCGCGCTGCAAGTTCTCGCACT
>DATFCB010000089.1:0-2047 GCA_035253525.1 Pyrinomonadaceae bacterium
CATAGTCCGCATCGGCATTTTCAATGTGCTCGCGGACGAGTGGCTTGAGATAATCCGCGGACGCCTTCTTTTTGAGTTCTCTCCTGTCGGCCGTGCGCGGCTGGCTCGGCCTGATGAGGTACTTGACCGCGATGTCGCCCAGCCGGAACGGCGCGACGCCCCAGAAGAAAGTATTCAAGGGGTCGTCTTTCGGCGACGCCTTGAGCCTGTACAAGATTCCTTTCCTGTTTCGCACGAGGGCGAAGAACTTGGTGAGCAGGTTGCCGTCAATCGCGCGCATCAACGATTCGTAGTCTCTAACGTCCCTGGCGATGTAGGCGGGCTGATTGAGGAAGAGGAAGTCTTGTGAGCGTTCGGTCTGCTCTGGGAGATATTTCTCCGCCTCGACGCCGCGCGCCTTGATGGCGAACCCGATGCTGGCAATCTTGTCCTTGTCCGGGCCGGCGGGTCCGTCGCCGTTGGAAATCCTGACGATGGCGTCGAAGGTCGCAGGTTCTTTGAAAATTCCGTGCTTCAACTCCTGGTCGCCGTGGTCGAGGATTTCAAGCGATGCGCGCAGGCAGGAATGGCTCTTGGCGTGAATCGCGCGTTGCGCGACCCCGGACTTGCCCTCGTAATGCTTGCGGAAGTGGGAGGTGAAAATGCCAACGTACTTGTTGATGATGTCTGTCTCGCCGGGGATCAGATATTCGCCTATGGCTGTGTCTATGTCGCTGTCAGGCATCGGTCGGTTCCTCCTTCAAAGTGGGCGTGAGCGTCGCAATATATGGCGAAGACCCGTGGGCACGATTCGAAGAGCCGTCATGTTAGCACCGGGTGGCGGCTTATTCACTGGAAATGTTTCATAAATATATGGGAGAACCGGCGGAAACATTTCTCGTCAACGCTCAGGCCAGCGACAAGGAGCCAGAGAGCCTTTCCAAAGGTTGTTTTCTTACCCGGCCGGGTCCGTGTGAATCTGCACGCGGGCGCGCGGAATCTCGGCCTCTATGGCGCGGAGCACACGGACGGTCACGTCGTGCGCTTCCTGTAAGCGCATGTCGCGTACGACTTCGAGGTGCATGTCAATGAACTTCTGCGAGCCGGAGCGGCGCGTGCGCAGGTCGTGGAAGCCGAGCACGCCCTGGTCGCGATAGCGGCTGACCACTTCGGCCACTTGCTCGTCCACCTGCAAGGGGAGCCGGCGGTCCATCAGTACGTCAATTGACTCGCGCCCGACATGAATCGCAGACCAGAGGATGTAGAAGGCTATGGCGAGCGAGATGATTGGGTCCGCAATCTGGTAAGGGGTCACGGCGACGATGACGAGGGCGAGGAGAGCGCTCGCGTTCGAGTAGATGTCCGTGATGTAGTGCATGGCGTCCGCGTGGAGCGCGGGCGACTCCGTCTCGCGGGCCACGCGCTTGAGCCTGACGACCAGCGCGACGCTGACGAGGACGGCGACGATCATCGTCAGAACGCCGACCCATTCGGACGCGGTCGGGTTTGGGTTGATAATCCGGCGGATTGATTCGTAGACGAGGAAGAGGCCGGAGGCGGCGATGACCAGCGATTGAAAAAGCCCGGCGAGCGATTCCGCCTTGCCGTGCCCGTAGGAGTGGTCGTCGTCGGCCGGGCGCGAGGCGGCACGCACGGCGAAGTAGTTGATGCCGGACGCGAAGATGTCCATCGTCGAGTCGAGGAGCGACGCCCAGACGCTGATAGAACCCGTGAGGAAGCCCGTCCCGGTCTTGAGCGCGATCAGGAACCCTGCGGCCAGCATCGAGAGCCGGGCCGCGCTGGTCTTCGCCGCCGCCTCCGCTTTAACCGAAATCCTGCCCGCCGCCGTCTCCATTTCAACGTTTAATATACCAGCAGATTCTAACGGCTCAAGGCTTCGGGGTGTTCGGCTACTTCCTCGACGGGGTGGCTGCGCGTGCGCCACGTGACGACCGCCACGCCCCCGAAGATGAGCAGCGATGCCAGCCACGTTCGCGGGTTCCAGCGCTCGCCCAGAATCATGGGGGCGAGCGCGAACGCGATGAGCGGTTGAAGGTAGATATAGATC
>DATFCB010000090.1:0-2526 GCA_035253525.1 Pyrinomonadaceae bacterium
GAAGTCCCAGCCGTTGACATCATCGATGAAGCCGTTCGAGTCGTCGTCAATGCTGTTATTCGGTATCTCGCCGGGATTTTTCCAGACGTTGGCCGCAAGGTCTGGGTGATTGATGTCTATCCCTTCGTCCACGACGCCGACTATCACCTTGGCGCTGCCGGTCGTGATGCTCCAGGCCGGCTCGGCCTCGATGTCATTGCCGGCACTCGACACGTAGCCATCGCCCAGGTCTTTCAGTCCCCACATCTCCTTAAAGCGCGGGTCGTTCGGCGTGGCGAACTTGCGGCGGACGTAATTCGGCTCGGCGTAGAGCACGTCCGCACGACGCTTGAACGCCTCGACTGCTTCCAACGTCTCTTCGGCGGGGACGCGCGCGAGGCGCAAGCCTTTGACGATTTCGGAGCCGGCGAAGCGCTCGACGCGCATGGGGACTCTGCCGCGCGGCGTCCGCAGGTCAGGGGCAGGCTCGCTCTCGCTCAGGTCCGCCGCCGCCTCGGTCTTGAAACGGACGATGACCTCGCCGGGAACGAACTCGGCGCGCGGCTGTTTTTGTCCGTAGTCAGGCGCGCGTCCGGCCTGTAGCTGCGCGCGCGAAATGTGCGGCAGGGCGGAGAGCAGTAAGAGCAGAATCAGGACCAGGGGGAATCCAAAGTTTTTCTTGGTCTGGCGCGCACGCTTCCAGAGGGGCGAGGATGACATCAACGATTATTTCCTTTTAAGAAGTAGAACAACGGTATTAACAGGCTGCACCGGACGCCCGTCCGGCGGCGGACAGAGTACAAGCTCAAATCCGGGCAAGCAATAAAATGTTCCAGCTTGATATTGATTAGCTGAGGTTGACGGAATCAGGACTTACATCAACGTCGGGCGCACTTGGATGCACGTGGAGGCTTAGAGGTTTATTCAAACTCCTGAGTAATTTCAATAAATCAGCCGATTTTGACTGAGAGCATGGAGACGGAGCCGCCGTCGAACCCCTCGACCGGGAAACTGACTTGCTCGCCTTCCCTGCGCTGCGCGATGACATAGAGCAGCGGCAGGAAGTGCTCGGGCGTGGGGGCGGAGAGCCGCGCGTCGCGGCCCAGCGCCTCGTAGTTGACGAGCGGCTGGTCGTCGCCCGCCGTCAACAACTCGCGCGCACGCTCCTCGAATCTGACGGCCCAGTCGAAAGGCTCGACCGCGTGTCTGCCCCAGGAGTAAGTGTGCAGGTTGTGAACGAGGTTGCCGCTCCCGATGATGAGCACGCCTTCGTCGCGAAGCGGCGACAAACGCTTCGCGACTTCGTAATGGAAAGCGGCCGGCTGGGTCTCGTCCATGCTGAGCTGAACGACGGGCACGTCCGCCTCCGGGAAGACGTGACAGAGCACGGACCACGTCCCGTGGTCCAACCCCCAGCGCTCGTCCGACGCGACCGGGACAGGCGCGAGCAACTCGCGCACGCGGCCCGCGAGCGCCACGTCTCCCACCGCCCCGTACTTGAACTCGTACAACTCGCGCGGGAAGCCGCCGAAGTCGTGAATCGTGCGCGGCTCCTCCATTGCGGTCACGGCAGTTCCCGGCAGATACCAGTGCGCGGACACGCAGAGGATGGCGCGTGGGCGCGGGATTTGAGCGCCGAGCGCGGCCCACGCCCTCGTATAATCGTTGTCGGCCAACGCGTTCATCGGGTTCCCGTGCCCGAAAAAAATCGCCGGCATCGTCTCGCTCATAAAATCTCAGGTTTCAAGTTTCAGGTTTCAGGTTAAAGGCTTAGAACCTGAAACCTGCAACCTGAAACTTTTATTCGGTGGCCGGCTTGGGCGCGGGCTTGAGGGCTTCGAGTTGTAGGTTGATGGTGACCTCGTTGCCGATGCTGAGGCCGCCGCCCGGCAGAGGCCCGCCCGAGGTGATGCCATAGTCGCGGCGGTTGATGGTGGTCTTGGCGCTGACGCCGAAGCGCATGTTGCCCTGCCCGTCTTTAATCGCGCCCGTGATGGTGAACGGCAAAGAAACCTGCCTGGTCACGCCCTTGAGCGTGAAGTCGCCGTGGAGGACGCCGCCCTGCTTGCCCTTGCGCTCGACGCGCGTGCTCTTGAAGGTCATCTCCGGGTACTTCTCCGCCTCGAAGAAGTCTGCGGTGCGCAGGTGTTTGTCGCGCGGCTCGACGCCCGTGTCAATGCTCTCGATCTTGGCCGTGAACTCGACGCTCGACTTGGTGAGGTCCGACTCGTCGTAATGAATTGTGCCAGTGAAATCCTTGAAGCGTCCTTCGACCCAGTTGATCTCAAAGTGGCGAATCGCGAAGCCTATGATGCTGTGCAGAGGGTCAATCTTGTAGTCGCCCGAGGTGATGGGCACGTAGTTGACCTTATCAGTCTTCTCCTGCGCCGAGGAGACCAGGAAGGCAGACGCGCCGCCCCCAATAAACGGCAGCGCGACGAGCGCCGCCAACGTCATTAACAGAACCGCGTTTCTCAAACGTTTCATATCTCTCTCCTTAAATTTAGTCATTTATTCCGAGTCTCCGACCGAGGAGTTTCTACCTGT
>DATFCB010000091.1:0-3661 GCA_035253525.1 Pyrinomonadaceae bacterium
AGCGCCTACATCACGGGCATCAGCGTCGGCATCCTGGTGCGCTCGCCGGCCGTCTGGCCTTACATGTGGGTCAGCGTCCTTTCGATTGCCTCCAAGTACGTGCTGCGCGTCAAAGGGCGTCACATCTGGAACCCGTCGAACTTCGGCATTAGTGCGATGCTGTTTCTGGCCCCGTTCATAGGGGCGACGCTGAGCGTGCAGTGGGGGAACAATCTCACTGCGATGCTCGTCATCTGGGGCCTCGGCTCAATCATCATCTACAGGCTCAAACGCTTTCACATCAGCGCGACCTACGTCGCCTCATTTTTCCTCTTCGCGCTGCTGAGAAGCTGGATTACGGGCCACCCGTTCCAGGCCGAGATCGCGCCGATTACAGGCCCCATGTACCAGCTCTTTGTCTTCTTCATGATTACCGACCCGAAGACGACCGTGCGCTCGAAGTTGGGGCAGTGCGCCGTCGCCTTCTCGGTCGCACTCGTCGAGTTCATCCTGCGTCTCTTCGAGAGCGTGCACGCGCCCTACTACGCACTCTTCCTCGTCGGGCCGATGGCTAACCTGATCGAAATCTGGCTCACCCCGCGCCGCGGCGACAAAGCGCTCGCAAAGGCGCAAAGTTAAGACGTAAGACGCTGGAGGGCTGAGCCTTTCTTTTCAATCCGTAATCGAAACTGAACTGAATTTCTCAAGATGAGTAAGATGCGATTCCCCCGAATCATTTGCCTCCTCTGCGTACTGCTGGCGCTCAGCGCCTGCAAGAAGGACGCGACACAGGACGCGACGGTCAACGCGACGGCCCCCGAGCAGGTCACGACGCAAGGCTCGGAACTGCAAGCGCCCGCGCCGGCCGAGGCTCCGCGCCCGTCCGGCCCCGTCGAGTACTCGGACGTGAGCGCCGAGGCAGGAATTCGCTTCAAACATAACAGCGGCGCGTTCGGGAAAAAGTACATGCCCGAAACGCTCGGCCCCGGCTGCGCCTTCCTCGACTACGACAACGACGGCTGGCAGGACGTGCTGCTCGTCAATTCCGCGAACTGGCCCGAAAAGAAGGGCGCGAAAACTTTCCTCGCCCTCTATCACAACAAGAAGGACGGGACGTTCGAGGACGTGACCGGCGCGGCGGGCCTCGCCGTCGAGATGTACGGGCTCGGCGTGGCGGCGGCCGACTACGACAACGACGGTTTTATAGACATCTACATCACGGCCGTCGGCCCCAACCACCTCTTCCGCAACCTGGGCAACGGCAAGTTCGCGGACGTTTCAGCGAAGGCAGGCGTCGGTGACCCCAGCTTCTCCACGAGCGCTGCCTGGTTCGACTACGACAAGGACGGCAAACTTGACCTCTACGTCTGCAACTACGTCGAGTGGTCCGTGGAGAAAGACCAGCATTGCACGCTCGACGGCAAAAACAAGTCCTACTGCACGCCGCAGTCTTACAAGGGCCAGACTTCCACGCTCTACCGCAATCGAGGCAACGGCACTTTCGAGAACGTCACGGAGCGCGCCGGCCTCTTAGACCCTACGGGCAAGGCGCTCGGCGTCGCCGTCTTTGATTACAACAACGACAACTGGCCCGATCTTTTTGTCGCGTGCGACACGGAGCCGAACAAGCTCTATAAGAACAACGGCAACGGCACGTTCACGGACGAAGGCATCGCGGCGGGCGTCGCCTTCAGCGAGGCGGGAACGCCGCGCGCCGGGATGGGCGTTGACACGGCGGACTATGACGGTTCGGGCCGCCAGGGCATAGTCATCGGCAACTTCACCAACGAGAGCATGGCGCTCTACCGCAACGACGGCACGGGCCTCTTTACGGACGAGGCCGGAGCCTCCGGCATCGGCAAGATGTCCGCGCAGTCTTTGACCTTCGCCACTTTCTTCTTCGACTACGACCTGGACGGCCTGCCGGACATCTTCGCCGCCAACGGCCACGTCTCCGACGACATCTCGGTCGTGCAGCCAAACGTCAAGTACCAGCAACCGCCGCACGTCTTCAGGAACCGTGGCAAGAAGAAGTTTGAAGAGGCGACCGCCAAACTCGGCAAGGCCATTCAGCGCGCCATCGTCGGGCGCGGCGCGGCCTACGGCGATTATGACAACGACGGCGATTTGGATTTACTCATCACGGCGAACAACGGGCCGGCGCGACTGTTGAGAAACGACAACGGGAACCAGAATGATTTACTGCGCGTCCGCACGGTCGGCTCCCGGTCGAACCGCGACGGCATCGGCGCGAAGGTGACTTTGAAGACGCAGGCCGGCGGGAAGATGCTGAGCGTGGTCAAGACGGGTTCGAGCTACTGCTCGCAGAGCGAACTGCCGCTGACCTTCGGCCTCGGCAAGACGGACCCGGCCAAGGGCATGACGCTCGAAGTCGTGTGGCCGAGCGGCCAGACGGAAATTTTCCAGGAAGTGAAGCCCAACCAGAGCATCACGATTCAGGAAGGCAAAGGCATCATCTCGGCCGCCCCCATCGTCTTCGTCAAGCCCGCGCAGCAGCCGTCGCCATCACCGACACCCTCGCAGTAAAAAGGCCGAATGTTATGGAGCTTTGGCAACTGCGCACGTTCCGGGTCGTGGCCGAGACGCTCAATTTCACGCGCGCGGCCGAGCGTCTGAACCTGACGCAGTCGGCCGTCAGCCACCAGATCAAGGCCCTTGAGACGGAGTTGGGCGAGCCGCTTTTCATACGCGCCAAGCGCGGCGTCAAACTCTCCGAAGCAGGCAAAGTCGCGCTTTCGTACGTCGAGCGCATACTGGACGACGCGCAGGCTTTGACGGAGCGCGTCTCGGGACGCGAGCACGCGCCCGTGGGCCGTGTGCGCGCGGCGGCGGCCACGCAGGCTTTCGTGCACCTCTTCGCCCCGCTCTTCGAATCCTTCATGCGTGCGCACCCCGGCGTGGAGCTTTCGTTCCGCACGACCGTTTCGACCGACCAGACGCTGACGGACATACAGAACGGCGCGGCCGACGTGGGCTTCGCGTCCATGCCCGTTTACTCGCCGACGCTTCAGGTGACGGAGTTGTTCGAGGATGAGTTGGTGCTGGTCGTCGGGCGCTCGCACAAGTTGGCGGCGAAAGCGGAGGCCACGGTCGAGGAGGTCAGGAGCGAGCGCCTTATTCTCTTCGAGCGCGGCGCGTCCATCCGCCGCGCGACGGACAATTTTTTCAAGCGCATGGACATTCGGCCCGAACTGGCGCTCGAATCCAACGACACCTATTTTATCAAGCTGATGGTCGAGCACGGCCTGGGGATTTCGCTCCTGCCCGCCTGGGCCGTGCGCGACGAGTTGCTGGCGAACCGTCTGGCGCAGCTTCGGATTGAAGGCCACCGCCTGCGCCGCTCGGTCGCGATGGTCTCGCTCGGCAGCTTCCAGCCCTCGCCGACGCGTGCCTTCCTCTCCTACATCCTGCGCCACAAAGAGAGCCTTCAGTCGATGGCGAAGGCCGGCGACGAAGAGGGTTGAACTAAAGGCTCCGGAGGCGCTATTACTATTTCGATGAAACTTCGCCTAACCTGCCTGCTCCTTCTCTTCTCCCTCGCCGCCGGAGTCAGAGCCCAGATGAGTATTGTGCCAATTCCGAAATTCGAGTTGACAAAGAGCGGCCCCGAGCTTGAGCGCCGGGCGCAGGCCGGGAGCTTCTTCGACGTGGTGGGCCGCCG
>DATFCB010000092.1:0-8031 GCA_035253525.1 Pyrinomonadaceae bacterium
CGGGCGGCGGCGCGGGCTGCTGCTGCTGCGGCGGCTGGGCCACAACGGTTGAAGGGGCGGCGGCCACGGGCGGCGCTTCCGGCATCTGCTCGGCGGCGACGGGTGCGGGAGTGTCCACCGTCTCAATAGGAGGCTCGGCGAAGTCAACCGACGACAGGGAAGAGGGCTCGGCTTCCGGCGACGGCTCTGCCGCAGGCGCTGAAGCGCTCGCGGAGGCGGAAGGGTGTTCGGCCCGCACGGCGGGCGTGAGCTTTCTAATCTGGCGGACGGCGGTCGCGGGGGCTTGCGTCCCAACGGTCTCGGCAGGGGCGGGCTGTAGCTCCGCGGGCATCGGCGTCTCCTCGGGAGCTTCGGTCACGTCGCCGGTCTCTTCGACGGCCGGGGCTTCTTCGGCGACGGGGCGCGCTTTTTTGACGACGACGACCTTGCGCGGCGCACTCGCCTCTTTCTTGGGGAAGTAGCGGTTGCGAATCTTGTCGGCCAGCTCTTTCGAGATGGAGTTCGACGGGACTGAAACGTCCACACCCTCGCGGCGCACTTCCTCTATGAGGCGCTTGGTGTCCTGCTTGAGTTCTTTGGCTAGATCGTACAGACGAACCTTGGAAGTAACGGTCATGCACTCCTTCTTCGACGCTTCAGGTAAAACGGCGTCGCGCGCTTCAAGTAAAAGGTTGAGAACTCTTGCCCTCTCAACCTCACGCTTGAAGCGCGCCTTTTAGAAGGAGCGCGCTCGGGCGCGTAGGCTTAGGGAAGGCAAGGGGCGATGCGCGCATTTGACGCGAGCGCGCACGCCGCGGTTACCGGGCCGCATTGTCTTCGTCGGAAGCATCCTGCTTCTCGTTCGTTTCGTCCTCGACCGTCGCGGCCTCGCTGTATGACGGTTCGGGGGCAGAAGTAACTTGTACTTCAGGGGCCGAAGCCTCCGAAGCGAAATCCCCGCGCGGGGAGAGGGGCGCGTCGTCCTCCATGGGCGGCTCGCCCTCGCCGACCTTCTCCGCGGCCTCTATCATCGCCGCGCCCGTGGACGTGATGTCCGGGGCGGGCGTGATGGTGTCGGGCCTGAGGTCGCGCCCGGCACCTTGCAGCAGCAACTCGTCTTCCGAGATGGGCTCGGCTTCGGTGACGGCCACGGGGTCGGCGGAATGCTCAGCCAGAATGGTTTCCTCCGCGCCGAAGGGAGCGCCCTGCTCGACCGCCTCGTCGTACCCTTCGTTGGTCATTGCGTTTGAAGGCTCGACCTCGCGCGCATCAACGGTCGGATCAAATTCAGCGGAGACGGCATGCTGCTCTTCGATGACCTGTACTTCTTCAGGCGCAGCCGTCTCTTCCGGCCCCGTCGCCTCTTCCGCCATGTCGCTCGCCTCCGCCGCTTCGGCGGCTTCGTCTTCAGCCGCAGTCGCTTGTTCTTCTGCCGCGCCCTCTTCAGGCGCGGCAGCC
Organism: Pyrinomonadaceae bacterium; assembly: GCA_035253525.1. GTDB lineage: Bacteria > Acidobacteriota > Blastocatellia > Pyrinomonadales > Pyrinomonadaceae > QHXM01. The sequence goes on from DATFCB010000092.1 coordinate 1,438, forward strand.
TCTTCGGTCGTCTCTTCCGCGCCGGCCTCGCCGCCCTCTTGCTTGCTCGCGTCGCGCGCGGCGACGACCTGCTGCGCCGCGGTTAGCATGGACTCGGCCTCGTCGAGACTAACGTCCAGGTATTCGACCAGGTCGTCCACGGTAGTGTTAGCCAGGGCGTCAATGTCCTCGATGCCGTGCTCGGCCAGCGCCTCGGCCTGCGAGGCCGTGACGCCTTCGATGGCCGAGAGCGGGACGGAGCCGCCGGAAGCGATGAGCGCGCCCATCTGCTCGGCGACCTCCTTCTTCAACTCTTCCTCGCTGCGGATGTCTATGTTCCAGCCGACGAGCTTGGTGGCGAGCCGCACGTTCTGCCCGCGCTTGCCGATGGCGAGAGAGAGCTGGTCTTCGTTGACGATGACCTCCATCTGGCGGTTCTCGATGTCCGTGATGCGGACCTGATTCACTTTCGCGGGCGAGAGCGCGTTGGCCGCGAAGACCGAAGGCTCGTCCGACCACTCGATGATGTCAATCTTTTCGCCGCGCAATTCACGTATGATGGCCTGCACGCGCGAGCCTTTCATGCCGACGCACGCGCCGACCGGGTCCACGTCGCGCTCGTTAGAGGTGACGGCGATCTTGGCGCGCTCGCCCGGCTCGCGGACGGCTGATTTGATGACGACCGTCTCGTCGTAAATCTCCGGCACTTCCATCTCAAACAGACGCCGCAAAAGCTCAGGACTCGTGCGCGAGACTTCGACCTGCGGTCCTTTGGATTCCTTCGAGACGTTGTTGATGACGACGCGGATGCGCTCGCCCTGGTTCCACTGCTCGCCGCGCGACTGCTGCGAGCGCGGGAGAATGGCTTCCATGTTGCCGAGGTCAACGATGATGTTGCCGCGCTCGAAGCGTTTGACGAAGCCGTTGACCAGGTCGCCGATCTTGTCTATGTACTGGTCATAAATATTCGAGCGCTCGGCATCGCGGACCTTCTGGAAGAGAATCTGCTTGGCGGTCTGCGCGGCGATGCGGCCCAACTCCTCCATCGGCAGCGGCAAAAGCAGAGCGTCGCCGATCTCCACCTCGTCGCCAGCCATCTCGCGCGCCTCTTCGATTGACAGCTCAATGGCCGGGTCCGTGACCTCGTCCACGACCACCTTCGAGGCCGATAGCTCGATGCCGGTCTCCGGGTTCCAGTCAACCTGTATGTCCTCGCCCGAGCGGAACTGCTTGCGGGCGGCGGCGCGCACCGCCTCCTTCATCGCCTCGATGACGATCTCACGGTCCACGCCTTTCTCCTGGCAAAGGGCGTCAATGTTCTGCGCGATGGAAGTGCTCATTTAGACTTACCTTTGTGTCCTTCTGGCTCAGGGCTGAGAATCGGTCCTCGCCCTGTCGAGCCTATTCAATTGTTATTCAGTTGTGTTTAGCGGCCGTCCGATTTGGCCGCGGCCTCTGAGGCCATCTCGCGCTCTTTCGCGCGACGAAACTCTTCTTCCACGTCAATCTCAAGGTTCGCCTTGACGATTGTCTCGAACGGCACGTGGACGCGCCCGCTCGTCTTGTCCTCAAACAAAACATCCTCGCCTTCGAGGCCGACGATGCGCCCGCGGAAGTTGCGCTGGCCGTTAATCGCCGCGCGCGTCTTCATCTTCGCTTCGCGGCCACTGAACCGCTCGTAGTCCTGGCGCTTGTAAAGCCCACGCTCCAGGCCGGGGCTGGAGACTTCCAGCGTGTAGGCCGAGTGGATGAAGTCTTCCACGTCGAGAACGGTCCCGACGTGCAGGCTGACTTCCGAGCAATCCTCGTGGGTCACGCCCTCCGGCTTGTCAATAAAGATGCGGATGATGGGTTTGCCTTCCGGTCCCGCGACTTCCGCGTGAACCAGCTCAAGCCCGTGATCCAGGGCCACGCGCTCGGCAATCTGCTGCACACGCTCTTCAATCGAACCCTGACCCAACGCTCGTCCGCTCCTTCAACGATTATGTCCGTAGCCTACCTGAGCGCAAAAGAAAAAGTGGGCGCGAACCCACAGGAGAAAAAGCCGCGCTCCAAGCAAGCGGAGAATTATACGGAAAGGCAGGGGTATAAGCAAGCGAGCAACGGAGAGGGCGGTGGCCTGAAAATATCCTTGAAATTACGCGCCCGAGTGCGCCGGGCGGCCTCGGCTCGCGGCCCCGTTGTGCCGCCGCCGCCAGAAAGCGCGGCCCGGCCAGCGTGCCTCGAACGAGTAGAAGGTGGCGAGGTTTCGCAGGTATGCCTCGTAGATTGTCGCCAGCCTGAGCCGGTAGCGAAGGATTGCGTCCGGGTCTCCCGCGAGGTGCGCGTCGAGCGCGTCGCCCGCCTCCATCCCTGTGAAAAGGGCCGTCAGCATCCCCTGCGACGAGAGCGGGTCGAAACTGATCGCGGCGTCGCCCACGGCGAGCCACCCTTCGCCGTCGAAGCTGGCAAGCCGGGCGCTGTGTGCGGCAGCGCCGCGCGGCGCGCTCTCCATACGGTAGCCGTGTGCCGCGAGCCGGGCGCGGATATGCTCCGTGCGGTCGAGCAACGAAAGGTAGCTCTCTTTTTCGCAGAGGGCGCGCGGCGAGACAGTGTCCGCGTCCGTGAGGTAAACCACCACGCGCAGTTTCGAGGGGAGGAGCGCCGTGTACCACCAACCGTCCGGGGCCGCTTCGATTAAAGTCCGCGAATCCTCGTCCGGGGCGGCGGCCTTGTCGGAGAGCGAGAATAAAGCGAAAAAGGCTATGAGGTGGTCGTCCTGACAGAGACGCGCGCCCTGCCTGCGGGCCAACGCGCTGCGCCGCCCGGTCGCGTCTATCAGCCAGCGGCAACGCGCTTCCAATTCGCCGCCCGGCCCGGCCAGGCTTATGTGCCAATTTCCCTGCGGGAGACGAACGAGACGCTTGAGGGCCGTGGCCTCACACGTCTCGCTGCCCGCGAGGCGCGCGCACGCACGCAACCGTGCGTCAAAGCGCGCGCGGTCCAGGTGCCAGCCGTGCCCGTTCGGGTCGAAGATGAAGGCTGTTTCGCTGAGGCGAGGCCCGCCCCACGCCGAGAGATTGCCGTAGCAGGGCAAGTGCCCATCCGCCGCGAAATAATCCCAGACTCCGAGGTCGCTCAAGAGCGGCCGCGCCGCGGGGGGAAGCGCCTCGCCGATTTTGAAGGCGGCAGCCTCGTTCGCCTCCACGAGCAACACGCGGCGGCCTGCGCGTGCCAGCGTGAGGGCGGCGGCGGACCCCGCTGGCCCGCCGCCGATAACACCCACGTCGTAAACCTCGCGGCCCAGGCCCGCGCCGTCAATCGTCATCGCGTGTTTCTGAAGCGCTTGACCTTGTCAATGACGCCGGACATGAACTCCTCTTCGGGGCGATCAGTGGCCTCAGCCGCGGCCGCGACGGCTGCCTCTATCGCCTCCACGTCCTCCATCTCCACGTCATGAACGTGCAGCGCCATCAGGTTACGGCGCGGCGGGATGGCCTCGACTTTCGGGAAGCCCGGCTTCGACTCGACGAGCATGACTGCCGGCAATTCGGGGTCGCCAGCGACTCCGGGGCGAGTCTCGACCACGCCCAGCTTGCCGAACTTATGAATCATCTCGTCAATGGCCTCAAGATAGTTCTGGCTCAGCACGCGCAGCCACATCGCGCGCTGGTTGAAAGCGCGTAGGCGCTCGTCGCGCGGCTTCGTCGCGTCGGTCGCTATCTCGTAATCAACTTCCGTGAGCACGTGGTTCGGGACGCGCGCGGGCCAGAAGGTCGGGACGTATGGGTCGTAGCGCGGCCCGTAGCCCGCGTAGTAACCAGAGCGGCAGCTCGCCGTGTCCGTCTGCCACGGCACGGCCATCCACCGTGAAATTGTGCCAGGGCTTTGTCCGTAGAGCACGCCGTTCGTTTGCTTCACGATTTGCGGAGTCAACTGCGTGCCGTAGTCAGGCTCCGCGCCTTCCTCCGGTCGGCGGTGGCGTATGCGGAAAGGCGACATGTACATGGAGCCGTGACGCATCGGCCAGGTCATCTCGCAGCCTGGGTGGAAGGCGTCCGCGAGGCAGAAGTCGAGCGCGGCGCGGTCGAGCATTGCGGGCTGCTCGGCGAGGTCAACCTGGGCCAATGTTCCGGGGGGCGAGGCGTCCGGGTTCCAATCGGCCGCGAACTTGCCGTCCACCCAGAGCTGCATCATGCGGTACTGCGTCGGCGAGAGCGCCACGTGCTGCCGCGGCGTGTCGGCCGGGGGAACGTTCATGGCGTCGCCGTAGAGCCAGGGCCAGGGCACGGGCGATTGCCCGTCGCGGTCGAAGTCTCGGAACATGTTGCAGACCTGTCGGCGCAGCTCGCGGTTCTCATTACTCGCACTTGCAAGCCTGGCGACGTACTCCGTGTCCAAAAAGTTCTGCGCACCCTGTGGGCCGTACTGCACGTTGAAGCCCTGGTTGACCCACTGGTGGTCGCTCAAACGGCGCAGGATGGGATAGATGTCCCGCGTGAATGAAATCTCCGAAGGGAACGGCAGGCGGCCCGTCTGCACGAACACGTCGAGCATCAAATCGTGCATCGTCCGCACGCCGATGACATCGGGTGCATAGTTGGGCGGGGCCACGACCACCCAGGCGGGGTCAACCGGGACGGGCATCCCGCCGATGCTCACGGCGGCCGTGACGGGTCCGTCCGAAATGTCGTCGTGCCACGTGTCGTTGTTGGCGAAGGTAGTCGGCTTGGTCTTCGGCCCCTTGTAAGAGGCGGAGACTCCGCGTCCCCCAAGGAAGATGAGACGCCCGTCGTCATCCGTGCGAAGCTCGCCCAGGTAAACTTTCTTCCCGAAGAATTTGCCGCTGTCGAACTCATACTGCTTGCCAGAGAGTCCGCGGCCGCTGATGGTGCGCGGGCCAGGGTCTATGGAGAGCTTCTGGCGGTCAGCGCCCTTCACGTCCTGGTTGCGAAGCTCCGTCGCTTCCAGATCGGGAGCGTCCGCCTCCGGCACGTCCAGCGCGAGCTGAAACTCATACCATGCGGCCTTCGTGTTCGCCACGTGAACGGTCCAACTGATATCAGCGTTGGCGGCCGTCAACTCCGCGACCACCTCCCCGGCCGCGTTGTAACCGTAGACGTGGAAGAGCGCGGCCTGACGCTTGAGCGCCCCCTTCGAGTCTTTATAAAAGCCTACGGGCTCGGGCGTGGGCTCCGTCACCTCCGGCCCTATGTAGAACTCGTTCTGACTGTCTCCGACGCGGGCGATGCCGATTGCAGGGTGTATGGCCGCGCGCACGACCTTCGTGTCGCGCGCGAGCGCCGGAGATGATGACGGCGCGCTGCCTTCGCTTGATACTTCCTTTTTCTTAGACCTGGTAACCGTTTTCTTCGACCGAGTAGCCATGAGCGATTAGTCCTCCGAGAGAGCTTCTCTGAAAGCGTTAAAAGTATATTTCGGCCCCGAAAGACACTTGTGTCCGAACGGGTCTTTCAGGGCGAAGTTAATATCAAGCGGCTTTTCTCTAGCGGTACTCTTGAGGCTATGGAAGCAGTGTAAAGGCAAAAGGCGAAAGGTAAAAGGCAAAAGTGCAGACAAAAATCTTTCGTTCTTACTTCTGCCTTTTACCTTTCGCCTTTCACCTTGTTTTTGTGCCAGCGGCGCGGTCGTAGCTAACTCGCCAAACTTTATTGGCCCCGTCGTCGGCAATCAGCATCGAGCCGTCGGGCAGCACGAGCAGGCCGACAGGGCGGCCCCAGACCTCCGGCTTGTTCTCGTCCAGCATCCAGCCCGTCAAAAAATCGTCGTAACCCCCGACGGGACGCCCGTCCTTGAAACGTATGCGAATAATCTTGTAGCCCGTCCGCTTCGTGCGGTTCCACGAACCATGCAGCGCCACGAAGGCGTCGCCCCTGTACTCTTCCGGGAACATGTTGCCTTCGTAAAAGACGAGGCCGAGCACGGCCGAGTGTGCCTGAATCAAAACGTCGGGCACGATGGTCTTGCGGACGAGGTCCGGGCGCTCGCCCTTGCGGCGCGGGTCTTCGCGCTGGTCGGCGTAACTGTAAGGCCAGCCGTAAAAGCCTCCGTCCTTAATCGCGGTCACGAAATCCGGCACAAGATCGTCGCCCAGGCGGTCGCGCTCCTGCACGGCGGCCCAGAGCTCCGGCGTGCCGGGCCGAAACGCGAGGCCGATGGGGTTGCGCGTCCCCGTGGCGAGTAGGCGGCGGCCCGTGCCGTCCGGGTTGAATTCGAGGATGGCTGCGCGCGGCTCCGGCTCGACGCTGACGTTCGACTCGGAGCCGACGGTCGCGTAGAGCTTCGTCCCGTCCGGGCTGAAGATGATGTTGCGCGTCCAGTGCTCGCGGTAGCCCTTGCCCGGAAGGTCCGCGATCTTTTCAGGGTCGCCCTCGGCTTTGGTCTGGCCCACTTTGTAGCGGAAGCGCACGACGGCATTGGTGTTGGCGACATAGAAGTAGTCTTTCCAGAAGGCCATGCCGAACGGTAAGTTGAGGCCGGTCGCGAAGGTGAAGCGCGTCTCGGCCACGCCGTCTTTGTCCGTGTCGCGCAGGATGAAGATGGTGTTGGCGTTGTGGTCCGCGACGAACACGTCGCCGTTGGGCGCGAGAGCCATCCAGCGCGGTCGCTTGAAAT
>DATFCB010000093.1:0-8900 GCA_035253525.1 Pyrinomonadaceae bacterium
CGTCGGCGAGCGCTTTAAGCTCCGGGTGTTCGTTCTCGAATTTTCTGAAGGTGAGCTGCTGCATCAGCTCCGCATTGAACGAGCCGCGTATGCCGTGCGCGTTGTAAATGCGGACCAATTCGCGCATCGGCTCGATCTGCAACTCGCGCACGGAGCCTGAGCCGTTGCCGCTCAGTTCCCAGTCGTCAACGAAGGCCAGATAGATTGTCGGCTTCATACTCAAAGGAACCACCTACACGGTTTCTGCTTCGTCGTTTTTCAAGCGCTCGATCAAACTCAAACGCGCTCTCTCGTCCTCGTTCGCGCAAACGGGGACGAGCGCCCAGTGGAAGACGCACGGGGCGGGCGCTCTCACCGTCCAGCAGACGGACAGGGACGCGCTCTTCGCGCCGTAATCGCGCGAGACGAAACGCGGCTCAAGCTCGGGCGCGTGTTCCAAATCGAGCGCGCAGACGAAGAGACGCGCGCCCGTCATTCTATCGCAGGCGCTGACGATTCCCTGAGCGCGAACGTCCGTCTCAAGCCCTTCAGCAAGGTGAAAGCGAAAGCGAAAAAGATGCTCGCCCTCGCCGGACAAAGTATCCTGAACGACCCAGCAGCGCTCCTGTTTCTTGAACCAGACGGCGCGGCGGTGCGTGACGGGTTGTGCCAATCTCCTGTAGCCGTCGTGCTCCGCGACGATCAACTCATGCTCGTCTATCACCAACAGGCCATGAGCGCGCGGGTGAGCCTCGTCGCCGATGACGAAAGGAAGCTCGGGTGCGGTCGTGTTCTGTTCCTCGTCGTCAACCTGTACGGTCGAATGATAAGCGGTCGAGCGGAACAGGTGGCGCTCGTGCAAGTCCGCGGAGTAAACGTAAGTCCCTGGGTCAACGATGAAGCTCGTCCCGCAGGCGCTCACTTCAAGCGAGAGCGCGTCGTTGTGCCCGTGCGAGCCGCGGCCCCCGAGCCCGTTGCCGCTGGCATTGAAGAGAAGATAGAGGTCTCGTTCGCGCAGGACGTACGTGCCCGCGTCGGCGAAAGCCTGCGAGATTGTGCCAGCATTTGTCTCCGGCAGATTCTGAAAAGCGCGGACGCCTTCCTCACCCAGAGTCCACAGCAACTCTTCCGGCGCGGCGGCAGACTGTTTGAAACCGGGCTCGTTAAAGAGCGCCGCGCCCAGGGCGAGCAGGTAGGCGTGATCGTCTGCCGCGCGCGGGACGAGCGGCAAGACCTGACCGCTGTCCGTGTCGCCCACGAGCGGCGCGCGCCCGTCCGGGCGAAGGTAAGCCCGAACGTATTCGAGCATCTTTCGCAGCCTGGCCCAATATCTTTCCCCGACCTCGACCCCGTTGGCGCGTGCCAGCGTGAACGAGTAAAGGAAGAGTTCGAGGACTAAGCGGTGATAGCCTGTGGAAGCTTCGCAGTCTGCGCCGTCGGCGAGCACCTGCTTGTCCATCTCTCTTAAAGTCTCGCGCAAGCCCATCTCGCGCCACGCGCGCGCGCCTTCCAGTTCGGGGAGCATGACGCCGAGCCAGAAGAGGCCGACCACGTCCGACAGATAATGGTTGCTCGTGGAGATGTAGGAGAATTCCAGGTTGCGCCGGATGTGCGCCCCGTGCCGGTCGAAGGTTTCGAGAAACAACAGGAGAGCCTCTTCGTCCATGAGCGGCGAGCGGCGCAGGAGTTCAAAGACCGCGAGCAGATTCATCGCGCGCAGCGCCACCTCCATCGCGCACGCCCAGTTGGGTCCGCGCCCCAAGGGGTTCTGCTCGCGCCAGCCGCGTAACTGTGTGAAGGCTTCGCGTGCGAACTTCTCATCGCCGGTCACCGCGTAGGCGCGGGCGAGCGTCAGCAAGTGCGCGAGGCGGTTGACTTCCCACAGGACGCGCGCGTCCGAGCCGTCGCCGCGCACGAGCTGCACGTCCGCGTGATAGTCCAGAGGCCAGGACGCGCCCGAAGCCGGGTCTATTAGCCAGTTGACGTTTTCCCCGAAACACTTTTCGCCATAGCCCATCACACGCCAGCAGTGCTCGTCCGCGACACGCGCCGCCCGCTCGATTAACTCCGCGGTCTCCGACGGGAAGAGGCTGCGTTGCAGGTCGGGTGTCGCGTGAGAGAGCGCGCCTGAGCCGGGCAGGAATTTAGGGTTTGTTCGATTGCGGAAATGATCCAGCAACTCGGGCGGCGACATGCGCGAGAACTCCGCGCGCAGGCGAGCCGGAGCCTGTGCCAATTTTTCGAGCGCGGCGCGCTCGCGGCGGCGCGCGGAGCGTGCGCGGCTACGCCTCAGGACTTCGAGCGCGAGGGTCCGCGCGCCGACATCCCCGCGTAGAGCGCGGCGAAGCCGAGGGATGAGGGATGAGGGATGAGGGATGAAAGAAGACCTGTTTTTCTTTTCTTCATCCCTCATCCCTCATCCCTCATCCCTTCCAGAAGCGCGTCGAGGATGCGGTCGGCCGTGCGGCCGTCCCAGAGCGGCGGGACGCGCGCTGGGCGTCCGTCGCCGCGGGCAGCGGCGTCGAGCGTGACCCAGGCGGCCTTCGTGATTCTTTCGGGGTCGGTCCCGACGATGGTGTTCGTGCCCGACTCGACCGTGACGGGGCGCTCCGTGTTCTCGCGTAAGGTGAGACAGGGAATGCCGAGCGCGGTCGTCTCCTCCTGTATGCCGCCCGAGTCTGTCAGAACGAGCCGCGCGCCGCTGTACAGTCTGAGGAAATCCAGGTAGCCGAGCGGCTCTACCAGGCGCAGGCCCGGCGCTTCTCTGACGCGCCCCATGAGGCCGAACTCGGAGAGCGCTTTGCGTGTGCGCGGGTGGACTGGAAAGATGACGGGAAGCCTGCGGCTGATCTCTTCGAGGGCGTCGAGGATGCGGCCGAAGGTCGAGGGGTCGTCCACGTTCGAAGGGCGATGCAAGGTCAGCGCCGCGTAGTCCCGGCCCACTATCCCGAGGTCTTCGCGCACGGTTGATTGTTCGGCGCGGCGCAACTGGCCGAAGAGCGAATCAATCATCACGTTGCCGACCAGGCGTATGCGCCCCTCTGGAATCCCTTCGGAGCGCAGGTTTTGGTCCGCGTCCGCGGACGGCGTCAGCAGGAGGTCTGCGATCTGGTCCGTCAGCAGGCGGTTGATCTCCTCGGGCATCGTGCGGTCGCGGCTGCGAAGTCCCGCTTCGACGTGTGCCACTTTTACAAGCAGCTTCGCGCAGACGAGCGCGCAGGCGAGCGTGGAGTTAACGTCGCCGACAACGACGACCCAGTCGGGCCGCTCTTTCTGCACGACCGGCTCAAAGCTCTGCATGACGGCGGCCGTCTGCGCGGCGTGCGAGCCGGAGCCGACGCCCAGATAAACATCCGGCTCGGGCAGGCCCAAATCGCGGAAGAAGGCGTCCGACATCTGCGCATCGTAATGCTGCCCGGTGTGCACGACCACGGGCGCGAACTCCTCCGCGCGCCGCTTCATCGCCTCGACGATGGGCGCGACCTTCATGAAGTTCGGCCTCGCGCCGACTACGTTGATGACTTTAAGCACTAATGAATTCTATCTCTGTTCGGGTTTTCAGATGCCTGCCGTCTAATCTTCATGCCGCTTCGCGCCTGAAATGAAGACGCATGATTTGTGAGGCGTCGGTGATGTCGGCGTGGGCATAAACTTCGCCAGACTCGGCCACGAATTCCACCACGTATCCCCCAGGATGCTGCTCGGTCCCGGCGAAGACCTCGATCACCGTTCCGACATCTCCCCGACGCAGCCTTTGCTGCGGCAAGTCTATCAGGAGCGCAACCACATCGTTCTCTTTGATCTCCTGCATCACTAGCGTCCTAAGCACGTTCAGAATTAGGCAGCTTCAAGCTCGATTGCTCTGAGTTATTTCTTTCGTCGCCTACAAGCGAATAATCCTCGCCCTGCTCTCTTTGCGGAGGTCGCCGCCGAGCGCGTTGCGTGTGTCAACGATGAGCGGGGCGAGTTCGGTGACGCGGCGGTAGTTGATCTGGCTGTGGTCTGTGACGATGACGACGCAGTCGGCCGCGCCGAGTTCGTCGTCCGTGAGCGCGGTTGATTCGAGCGGGTCGCCGCCGCCGTGCGTGTGCGCGTCGTCGAAACGGACTTCCGCAACGAACGGGTCGTGGTAGCTGACGCGCGCGCCCTTGGCACGCAGCAGGTCTATAATCGAGAGCGCGGGACTCTCCCGCACGTCGTTGATGTCCTTCTTGTAGGCCACGCCCAGGAGCAGCACGCGCGACCCCTTCAGGGGCTTCTCCGCGTCGTTCAACCCGTCGGCCACAAGCTGCACGACGTGCTCCGGCATGCGCGAGTTGACCTCCTCGGCCAAGCCTATGAAGCGCGAGTCGAAACCGTGCTGCCGCGCCTTCCAGGAGAGATAGTGTGGATCTAATGGAATGCAATGACCGCCTATTCCTGGGCCAGGATAGAAGGGCATGAAGCCGAAGGGTTTTGTCGCGGCGGCGCGGATGACTTCCCAGGTGTCTATGCCGAGGGCGTAGCAGAGGCGGGCCATTTCGTTCGCCATCCCGATGTTGACGGCGCGGAAGGTGTTCTCAAGGAGTTTGGCGGCTTCGGCGACGCGCGCCGAGCTGACGGAGAAAACTTCACGGACGATCCGTGAGTAGAGGTGCGAGGCCGCCTCGGTCGAGTCAGCGGTCGAGCCTCCGACCACCTTCGGGATGTTGTGCGTCTGGAACTGCGGGTTGCCGGGGTCAACGCGTTCCGGCGAGAAGGCCAGAAGGAAATCGGTGTCGAGGCGGAGTCCAGTCTCCTCGAACATCGGCAGCAGCACTTCGTCCGTCGTCCCCGGATAGGTCGTTGATTCGAGCACGATCAATTGGCCGGGCCGCAGGTTCTTTTGAATCTCTTCGGCGGCAGCCAGGATGTAAGACACGTCCGGCTCTTTGGTCTTGCGCAAGGGGGTCGGGACGCAGATGATGATGGCGTCGCAAGTCTTGAGGTGCGAGAAATCCGTGGTCGCGCGCAAGATGTTTGTCCCGGCCAGCTCGCGCACCGCGTCGCCAGGAACGTCGCCTATGTAGGAGCGCCCCTGGTTGATTTCGCCGGCCTTCCACTCGTCAACCTCGAAGCCCGTGGAGGAGAAGCCGCTGCGCGCGAACTCCACGAGGAGCGGCAGCCCCACATAGCCGAGCCCGATGACGCCGACGCGCGCACCTCCCGTGTTTATTAGTTTGATGATGTCGTCTTTAACCATGTTCGCTTATGTCTTTCGGACGGTGTTTTCAACTGCCTTCAGGCGGGCGCGTGAGCATCGTGCCACTTTGCCGAACCCGTTAGAGACTATTTGAGCGCCGCGCGGACTGTCAACCGAGCCAGAAGTCAGGAGTCAGGAGTCAGAATGAGAAGGCGGAAAGTTGCTGGCACAGTTTTTCTTTTCTCCTGAGTCCTGACTCCTGTATTCTGACTCCTGACTTGACACGCCTTCGGGAAGTGAGCCAGAACGTTCGCATGCTTGATTCGAGAGGACGAAGCGGCGCGCTCGTGGCCGCATCAATCTCACTCCTCCTCGCCGTCGCCGCGTCGTGCCAGTTCGGCGGCGCGCTCGACGAAGCCAACCGCCTCAACCGCAGCGCGGGCGAAGACATACGCGAGATAGAGAAGCTCGTCCGCGAGAACAAGGACAAGGAGGCGCAGGTCACGCGCGCTCTCAACGCGAACGACGCGGACCGCGCACGCCTGCTGATTGACGAATCGGTTCAGGCCATTGACCGCGGCCTGGAAAGGGGCGCGAGCGCCGCCGACAAGCTCGCGCGCGCAGCCTCCCTCGACATTGACCCGCTTATCAAAGAATACCTCTCGTTGCGCGCGCAGTCAGTCAACAAAGCGACAGAGGCGTTCCGCGAGCTGCGCCGCGGCGTCCTCAGTTTCCGCGAGTCAATCAGCAGCGCGGACAAGGCAACTGTCGAGAGGGCCAAAAACGAGATACGGCAGACGAGCGAGCGGTTCGACCAGCTCATCAGCGAGGCCAGCCGCCTCGAACGCCAGGCGGACGAAATCGCGCGCCGCAACCCCGAAAAGATCAAGCCGGGTTGATGTCCCATTCTCCCGAAGCGGAGGTAAACGACAATGGCCCAGAAAAGCGACTCGCAGGGGAAACTCGTCCGCGGCCTGGGACTGACGGACGCGACGATGATCGTCATCGGCTCGATGATCGGGTCGGGCATCTTCATCACTTCGGCTGAGTCCGCGAGGACTGTGGGAGCGCCCGGCTGGCTGATGGCGGCGTGGGCGCTGGCGGGCGTGCTGACGATTACGGGCGCGCTCTGCTGCGCGGAGTTGGCGGCGATGATGCCGCGCGCGGGGGGCCAGTACGTTTTTCTACGCGAGGCTTACGGGCCGGCCACGGGCTTTCTCTTCGGCTGGTCGCTCTTCTTCGTCATACAGACCGGCACGATTGCGGCCGTGGCGGTCGCCTTCGCACGCTTCATGGGCGTCGTCCTGCCCGGCATCTCCGAAGAAATCTACATCCTTGAGCCGACACATCTGTTCGGCGGCTACGCCATCAGCCTCTCAAGGGTGCAGCTCATCGCGGTGCTGCTGATTCTGGTGCTGACGTTTACGAACACACGCGGGCTGAAGACGGGCAAGTGGATTCAGAACACTTTCACCTTCACGAAGACGGCCGCGCTCGCCGGCCTCATCCTCGTCGGGCTCCTCTTCGGCTGGAACGACCAGAGCGCCGCGCATACTTCGTCCTGGTGGAATTCCTGGGCCAATGGCTGGAACCCGCAGAAGGCGCTGCCGGATTTCGGGGGCGAGGGAACGCTCGCGCTCCTGATGCTGCTCGGGCTGGCGATGGTCGGGCCGCTCTTCGCGCAGTCTGCGTGGAACAACGTCACCTTCACCGGCAGCGAAATCCGCGACCCCGGACGCAACCTGCCGCGCGCGCTGCTCATAGGCTGCGGCGTGGTCGTCGGCCTCTACCTGCTCGCCAACCTGGCCTACGTCGTCACGCTCCCGCTTGGCACAATTCAGGGTCCGCCGAACAGCGTGGCGACCTCGACGATGCAAGCGGTCTTAGGCTACCCCGGCACGATCATCATGGCCGTCGCCATCATGATCTCGACCTTCGGCTGTAACAACGGGCTGATTCTGGCGGGCTCGCGCGTCTACTACGCGATGGCGCGCGACCGGCTCTTCTTCTCGCGCGTGGGCACTCTTAACTCAAGCCACGTCCCGGCCGTCGCGCTCGTCGCGCAAGGCGTCTGGGCGGCGCTCCTGACGCTGCCGCGTACGGTGGTGAGGACAGACCCCGTCACACAGAAGACGACTTACGGCAACGTCTACACGCAGCTTCTGGAGTACATCGTCTCGGCCGACCTCGTCTTTTACGCCCTGATGGTCGGCGCGGTCATCATCATGAGATACAAAGCGCCACGCGCCGAGCGTCCCTACAAGACAATCGGCTACCCCGTTGTGCCGCTCATCTACGTCCTGCTCGCCGTGCTCCTGGTGATTGACCTCGCCATCCTCAAGCCCAAGACTTCCGGCATAGGCTACCTGCTCGTCCTCACGGGCATCCCCGTCTACTTCATCTGGCGCAAGCGCTCCGCTCCGCAAGACGCCTTTGAAGAAACACAAGCAGCGACGAAGGGATGAGGGATGAGGGATGAGGGATGAAATAAGAACTGGTTTTTCTTTACTTCATCCCTCATCCCTCCGCCCTCATCCCTTACTTGACCCACTCGTCGGCCACTTCCGTCTCGACTTTCACGGGGACCCTCTTAACGTACTCCTCGCCCGCCGCGCACATCGCCTTCTCGACCGTCTTTGCGATCTCCGCCGCATCCCCCGCATCCGTCTCCACAACTATCTCGTCGTGCACGACATTGACGACGCTCGCGTTCGTGCCCCTGAGCCGGTCGTGCAGCAGCCGCAGGGCGCGCTTGATGATGTCCGCACTGCTGCCCTGGATTGGCGAATTCTTGCCGTTGCGCTGGGCGGTGGAGGCGGCCTGTTTGTCTTCGGGGTCGAAGTTGAAGCGGAAGAGGCGGCCCGCGACGGTGCGCGGGGCGGAGCGTTCGCGCACCGCCTTGAGCGCGGCGTCGCGGAGCCATACGTCCAGGCCGCGGTAGGTCGCGAAGTAGCGGCGCAACAGGTCTTCAGCGTCCGTTTCAGAGAGGCCGGTCATGAGGGCGAAGCGGCGCGCGCCGATGCCGTAGACGACGCCGAAGTTGAGGCGCTTGGCGAAGTCGCGCTGCTGCTTCGTCACGTCGTCCGCCGAGACGTTGAAGATCTGCGCGGCGGTGACGCGGTGCAGGTCCGCGCCGGAGTTGAAGGCGGCGACGAACCCTTCGTCGCCGGTGAAGTCTGCGAGGATGCGCAGCTCTATCTGGCTGAAGTCGGCAGTGACGAGCTTACGGCCCTCTGGCGCGCGGAAGCAGCGGCGGAACTCTGCGCCGTGCGGTATCTGCTGGACGTTCGGGTCCGTCGAAGACATGCGGCCTGTGGGCGCACCGATCTGGTGGAAGTTAGAGTGTATCCGATCTTCCCCCCTCGGCGTCTGCGGCTTGACTGCGGTCAGGAGCGTCTCGCCGAACTTCAGCGTCTTCTGGAGCGTGCGGTATTCGAGAATTTGGCCCACGACGGGGAACTCGACGGCCAGCGGTTCTAGTTTCCAGTTGCGCGTCGAGTCGGGGACGGGGACGCCGAGCCGCGTCAGCGCCCTGGTCAACTGCACGTGCGAGTCCAGGTTTATGTCCTGCCGGCTGGGGCCGAAGAAGGACTGCTGCGCGGCCTCTTCGGAGAGCAAATCCTGTAACTGCTCGTGGAGCGCATCGCGCCGCTTGCCGATGTCCGCCAGAAGCTCACGCCAGAGCGCCGTGTCGAGGTGAATGCCCGCCAGCTCAAGGGCGGCGAGCGGGACGACGCACTCGAATTCGAGCCGGGCGCAG
>DATFCB010000094.1:0-2765 GCA_035253525.1 Pyrinomonadaceae bacterium
GTAGTATTCAAAGTTCCAGACGGGTGGATGCCTGCCGACAAGACAGAGGTCGGCCCCATCATCTTCCTCAACCCGAAGAAGCCCGCAGCGATTTTCGTCACCTACCCGAAGCAGGATGAGACAACGACCGAAGCGCAGCGCCTGCGCCTGCGGACGTTGGCCGCAGAGATGTTCCTCCACGGCAACAAGGACCCGCTCGACTGGCAGGTGAAATCCATCCCCTCGCGCGACGGCGACGGCGACGGCAAGGCCGACATCGCCACGGTTAAGAAGGGCGACAAGGAGATTCAGATTGTTACCTACGAGCGGACGACCGGTGCCCGCCCCTTCATCTATGGCTACATCGCCATGCGGGAGGTGGGGGATAAGGACAATAGCGCGTCCTTCCTCGATGAGAACGGCAAAGGCGTCAAAGAGTTCGACAAGTTCTTGAAGACTTTCGACCCGGAGAAGGAGAAGAAGTAGGGAAGACAGACGGCTATGATGAGACTTCCGAAATTCACTTACCTCGTTCCGCGTTCGGTCGCGGACGCGGTGAAGATGATGGGCGACGCGGGGCCGTTGGGGCAGTTCGTGGCGGGGGGCACGGACCTTTACCCGAACATGAAGCGGCGGCAGCAGACGCCGAAGACTGTTATCTCTGTCACGAGATTGAAAGAGCTGAACCAGATTACGGGCGAAGGCGCGGGCGGCTTGAGAATCGGGGCGGGCGTTTCGCTGACGGATGTCTGCGAGCACCCTGTCGTCAATCGTGACTATCCGTTTTTGGCACAGGCCGCGCGGACCATCTCGACGCCAATCTTGAGGAACATGGGAACGATTGGCGGGAATCTGTTGCTGGATACGCGGTGCAACTACTACGACCAGAATTACGAGTGGCGCAAGGGCATCAACTTCTGCATGAAGAAAGACGGCGAGGTCTGCTGGGTCGCGCCGGGAAGCTCTAAGTGCTGGGCCGTGCAGTCCGCGGACCTGGTCCCGCTGATGGTCGCCATCGGCGCGAAGGTCAAGCTCGTCTCCACGCTCGGCGAGCGCGTGGTTGACGCCGCCGGGCTCTACAACAACGACGGGATCGCTTACCTGCATAAGCGGCCGGACGAGTTGCTGACCGAGATTCACCTGCCGCCCGTGAACGGCTGGCGGGCCACCTACAAGAAGCTCAGGCGGCGCGGCGCGTTCGACTTCCCTGTGCTGGGTGTCGCGGCGCGGCTCGACGTGGGCGATGACGGCACGGTGACGAGCGCGAAGCTCGTCCTGGGCGGCATCGCGCCCGCGCCGATTGAAGTCAAAGAAGCGGAGGCCGCGCTCGTCGGAGGCCCGCTCGACGAAGAGAGGATGCAGGCGGCCGCCGAAGCGTGTTACCTCAAGGCGCGCCCGCTCGACAACACTGATTTCGTCATGAACTGGCGCAAGCAGATGGCCCGCCCCTACGTCCTGCGCGCCCTCCAGGAACTCAAGGGATGAACGAAGGGATGAGGGATGAGGGATGAGGGATGAAATAAGAACTGGCTTTTCTTTACTTCATCCCTCATCCCTCATCCCTCATCCCTCTTCTCATCCCTCTCCTTCTGCAATCTTACTG
The DNA here is from genome assembly GCA_035253525.1 of Pyrinomonadaceae bacterium. Taxonomy (GTDB): domain Bacteria; phylum Acidobacteriota; class Blastocatellia; order Pyrinomonadales; family Pyrinomonadaceae; genus QHXM01. Next base: position 1,583 of record DATFCB010000094.1, read on the forward strand.
GCGGCCGGGCGCTCGCGGCGCATGGGCGCGTTCAAGCCGCTGTTGCCTTTCGGCGAGCGTTCCGTTGCGGAGGCGTGCGTCGAAAATCTGCTCGCGGGCGGGGCCGGGGAGGTCGTCGTCGTCGTCGGCCACCGAGGCGACGAGGTGCGCCGAAAGCTCTCGCGCCTGCCCGTCAGGTTCGCGGTCAACGAGGACGCGTCGAGCGAGATGGGCGCATCAATCGCGCGCGGCGTCGAACAGCTTTCGCCCGAAGCGGAGGCCATCTTCATCGCCCTGGTCGATCAGCCCGCAGTCCCGCCAGAGATCATCGGCCTCTTAAACGCGGCCGCCGTGCGCACGGGCAGCCGGCTCGTCGTGCCCGAATACCAGGGGCGCGGCGGCCATCCCGTCTGGATTGATCTCAGCTTCCGCGAAGAGTTGCTGAACCTGGACCCGGAGCGCGGCTTGCGCGCACTGTTCGACACACACCGCGAGGAAGTCCTGCGCGTCCCAGTCGCCTCGCCCTACGTTGCGCGCGACATGGATCGGTGGGATGATTACGTGGCGCTTCACCGCGAGGTCTTTGGCACGGAACCGCCGGTGAGCGGTGGGCAGTGAAAGACAAAAGCTCGATGCCAACTGTTTTACGGGAAGGCACATCTAATCGTTCGATGACTCGCCCCCGCGGGGCAGTCGAAAAGGAGAAGAGAATGTTTTTGAGAAGTCGCAAGGCCGTGGCCGCCGCGACCCTTTCACTGGTGATGCCGCTCGCGTCGGCTGCCTTAGCGCTCACCCCCGGCCGGAGCGCGAGTGCGCCGCAGGCAATCGAATTCGCGCTACGCTCGATTGACGGACAAAACGTCACCTCCGAGAGCTTGCGCGGCGAGGTCGTCGTGCTGGCCTTCGGCGCGAGCTGGCTGCCGCTCTCACGCACGCAGCTTCAGGGCATACGCAAGCTCGCGGACAAGTACAGCGACCGCGGCGTCGTGGTCTACTGGGTGAGTACGGATTCCGAATCGCCCAAGTCGAAGAACTACGCCTCAGACGAGCAGCTACGCGCCTTCGCGAAGAAGTACGGGCTGAATGTGACGGTGCTGCGCGACCCCGAAGGGAAGCTCTCGCGGCAGTTCAAGGTTGACCAATTGCCGGCCATAGTGATTCTGAACAAGCAGGGCGAGACGGCCGGACCGCCCATCGGCGGCCT
>DATFCB010000095.1:0-2955 GCA_035253525.1 Pyrinomonadaceae bacterium
GTTTTTCTAAGGCTGCAACTCGTCGAGGAAAGTTTTGAGCGCGAGGTTGAACTCGGCGGGGCGCTCGACGTTCGAGAGGTGCGAAGCATTCTCTATCACCTGTAGGCGCGCGCCGCGTATCTCGCGGCGCATCACTTCCGCCTCCTTCGGCGGCGTCAACTGGTCTTCGCTCCCGACGAGAATCAGCGCAGGCACGAGCACGGCTTCCAGAAACGAGGTCTGGTCGTGCCTGACGGCCATCCCGCGCAGGGCCGAGGCCGCGCCGCGCGCGTCCGTCTTGACAATCATCTCGCGCACGCGCGACACGACCTCCGGCCTCTCGGAGAGCGTCGCGGGCGTCAGCACCTTTTTGAGAAAATCGTCGGCGATTGTGCCGGTGCCTTCTTTGAGAATCTTCTGGGCCTGCTCCTCGCGCGTCTTGCGCACCTCGTCTGTGTCAGCGCCGGGCCGCGTGTCCGCGAGGATGAGGGCGCGTGCGCGCAGGCGATGGCGGCGGTAGAAGGCCAGCGTGACGTAACCCCCCATCGAGAGGCCGCCGACTGCCGCGCGCTCTATCCCGAGCTTGTCCATCAGCGCGGCGACATCGTGGGCCATTTCATCCATCGTCGCCGGGCCGTCCGTCAGGGTTGTCTCGCCCATCCCGCGCAGGTCGGGCGTGATGACGCGGTAACTTTCGGCGAGCGCCGCGGCTTGCTCATTCCACATGGAGCGGTCGAAGGGGAAGCCGTGCAGGAGGACGACCGCCGGGCCAGTCCCCACGTCGTCGTAAGCCATCTCGATGCCGCGCACACGCGCACGCAAGGCGCCCGCCATCACGCACCTCTCATTTCACGCGGCTCGTCCGCCTTTTCAGAAAGTCCATCAGGACGAACTGCGACAAGTTGTTCGGGTTGGCAAAGTAGGCTTTGCCGTTGGTCATCGCCGTCATCTCTTTGACGAAGTCTACGAGGTAATAGTCGCTCGCCAGCATGAAAGTGTTAATCATGACGCCGGCCTTGCGACACGCCTGGACTTCTTTGAACGTCTCGGCCATGACGAGCGGGTCCAGGCCCATCGGGTTTTTATAAAGCATGCGCCCCGTAGAATCGCTGCGCGACGCGCCGTAACTCCTGCGCCCGAGCGGGGCGGCGCTCGCGTTGTCCAGGAAGCAGGCGGTCGGTTTGCCGTCCGTGACCATCACGATCTGCTTCATCTCCTTGCGCTGCGCTTGCAGCAGGCGGCGCGCGAGCCGCAAGCCTTCGGCCGTGTTCGTGTGATAGGGTCCGACCTGTGTCGTGGCGAGCTTCGCCATCGGCAATTCCTCGGCCGAGTCGTGAAAGAGCACGATCTTGAGCGAGTCGCCGGGGTACTGCGTGCGAATCAGATGAGCGAGGGCGAGCGCGACCTTTTTGGCCGGAGTGAAGCGGTCCTCGCCGTAGAGAATCATCGAGTGCGAGCAGTCGAGCATGACGACGGTCGCGCACGAAGACTGGTAATCACACTGATGTACGTGTAGGTCTTTGTATTCGAGGTTGAGCGGGACCTGTAGCCCCTCGCGCTGAATGGCTGAAAGGAGCGTCGTGTTGACATCCAGGTTGACCGTGTCGCCGAACTCGTAAGGCTTACTGGCCTGCGCGGCCTCGACGCCCGTCGAAAGGTGCGGCGTGTCGTGACGCCCGACCGAAGATTTGCCGAGACTCCCCAGCAGGTTCCTGAGCGTCTTGTAGCCCAGAAAGTCCAGCCCCTTCTCCGTCACCTCGAAATGAACGTTGCGCGGCAGAGGCTCAGAAACTTCACCCGGCCCGCCCGGCCCTCTCTGCCGTTGCCGCCGATTCTCACGCGGCTGCTCCTCGCTGAGTTTCAGATAGCCCTCTTCCACCAGCCGCTCGATCAACTGGTTGAGCATCTCTTCCAGGAGCGACCCCTTGAACTGGCCCTCGTTGTCGGCCAGCATCTCCTGAACCTGCCGCTCGTCAATCAGACCCTGATCCATCAGCGCCTGAAGCAGCGCCTGCCTGAGCGCGTCGAGCGACGTATCCTGCGGACGGCGCTGCCGCGTCCAGTAGTAATCGTCGTCGTACCCCGATTGCAGCACCGAATCCGACAGCGCCTCCATCAGGTCGCCAAGATTGATAGAGGAAACGTCCAGACCCTTGAACTTGGAATAGCGTGTGAACTTCATAAGACTCGTGAATCGTAAATCGTGAATCGTAAATCGTAGAAGCGTTTCGTCTGTTCAACGATTTACGATTCACGGCTTTTTAGCCAAGCACCTTCTCCACGTCGAGGAACCTGAGCTTGACGGGCTGCTCGCGGCCCATGATGAAGATGCGGACCTGGAGCGTGGAGTCGTCCTGGTCAACCTCCGCGACCTTGCCTGTGAAGGAGGCGAAGGGGCCGCTCCTGATGCGGACCAATTCGTCCATGCTGTAGAGATGATTCCACTGCGCGGCGGGCCGCCCGGCGCTCACGCTCTCCACCAGGGTGACCAGGTTGCGCACCTCTTTGGCTTCGGCGCGCAGGTCCGCGAGCAATCGTCGCAACAGCTCAAGCAGCAGACTTTTCTCCTCCAGCATCATCTTGATGAAAAGGTCAGTCGCCTCGATTCTGCGCCGCGCGTTGGAGCGAACGAGGTCGAGCGTGCGTTTGAAGAGTTCGATGGTTTCGGCCGCCAGCCGGACGCCCCGTCCCGTATGGCGCGGGGCATTCCCGACGCGCTCTTCAATCAGCTCCACCAACATCGCCGTCGCGTCCGCATTGTTAGAGAGCGTGCGGAGCATCGAGCTGAAGAGTTCCATCTTCAACTGCGCGAGCGCGTAGAGAACGTGTTCGACGCCGACGTAGTTCTGCCCGCGCCGCCGCGCCTCGTCAATCGCCCGCTCGAAAACCTCCCAACCGCTTTCGGCGAACCTGTCTCTGTAAATTTCGAGTTGAGACATCTGTTTACTTCTCCTTTCGCCGTTTGAACCAGAGGTT
>DATFCB010000096.1:0-3477 GCA_035253525.1 Pyrinomonadaceae bacterium
CTCGCGCGCAGAGTACGTCGTCGGCAAGATGAGCGTGCTCCTGATACTGCTCTCGCTGATTACGTGGGTGCCGATTCTGCTGCTCTTCTTCTTCCAGTCCTACCTGGAAGGCTGGACGTGGTTCACGGAGAACCTGAGAATCGCGGGCGCGATTTTCGTGGGGAGTTGGGTCTGGATTCTCTCGCTCGCGCTGCTGGCGCTGGCTATTTCCTCGTGGGTCAGGTGGCGGCTCGCGGCGAGTGCCGCGCTGATCGGAATCTTCTTTATCCCGACGGCGTTCGGCGAGGCCATGAACAACATCTTCCTGACGCGCGCCGGACACCTCATCAGCCTGCCGAGTCTGCTCAAGTCGGCCGTGTCCAGCCTCTTCGGCACTTTCGTCCAGCAGACGGGGCGCATGCGCGGCTTCGTCAATGGCCGGCGGCTCTTCGTTGATCTCTTCGAGCCGCCGCTCTGGGCCACATGGCTGGTGCTGCTCGTTGTCTGCGCGCTCTGTTTGCTGCTGCTCGTCCGCAAGGTCCGCGCTTACGAGGTGGTGCGCTGATGAAAGAGCTTGATTCACAGATGATCGTTTTCGAGGATGTCTCGAAGTTCTACGGCGAGATATTGGGCGTCAACCGCGTCAACCTGGCAATTGCGCCGGGCATCACGAGCCTCGTCGGGCCGAACGGCGCGGGCAAGACCACCTTGATGAACTTGATGACGGGACTCCTGCGCCCGACGCGCGGGCGCATCAGCATCCTCGGCGTCTCGCCCACCGAGCCCGAAGAACTGTTTCGTCGGGTCGGCTACTGCTCGCAGTTCGATTCCTTCCCGCGCGGCGTGACCGGGCGCGAGTTCGTAGAGATGTATCTCACCGTCCATGGCTACGGAAAGAAAGAGTCGGCCGCACTGACGATGAAGGCGCTCGACCGTGTGGGCCTCGCGGACGCGGCCGAGAAGAAAGTCGGCGCGTACAGCAAGGGGATGCGCCAGCGCGTCAGATTGGCACAGGCGGTCGCGCACAACCCGTCCGCACTGATTTTGGACGAGCCGCTCAACGGGCTCGACCCGATGGCTCGCGCCGAAACTATTCGCCTCTTCCGCCAGCTCGCAGACGAAGGCTTACACCTCGTCATCTCAAGCCACATCCTGCATGAAGTTGACATGATGTCCGACACGGTCGTGCTCCTCAATAACGGCTACGTCGTTGCCGAGGGAGATGTGCACGGCGTGCGCGACGAGATGGAAGAGCACCCGATGCAGATTCTCGTCAGGTGCGATAGTCCGGGCCGTCTGGCGGCGCACGCCTTCGAGCAGGACGAAGTGGTCGAGGCGAAAATTCAGGAGGACCGCCACGGCCTCTTTATTAAAACGCGCGATGCGGATAAATTCTACCTGCTCCTGAACCGCGTGGTGGCCGACGGGCTCATTGCGGTCGAGTCCGTGACGCCCGTTGACGACGACCTGAGCGCCGTCTACCAGTACCTGATCGGGTCGGAAACAGAAGGGAGCCACGCATGAGCACGAGGGCCGTAGAGACAGTCGTTATGGAAAAGACCGTTCAGACATCGGCGTGGGCGCTGTGGCGGCGGCAGATTGCCTCCATCCTACGGCTCGAAGTCCGCAAGAATTTCACGGGCAAGCGCTCCATCCTGATGTACCTGCTGGCGCTGCTGCCCATCTTCGTCATGGTGGCGGTCATCTTGGTTCACTGGGACGACATACGCCGCGACTTCGCTGAAACGTCCGTCATCTTCGCCAACATTTACGAGGGGATGATCTTGCGCACGGTCGTCTTCTTCGGCTGCGCGTGGATTTTCATGAACCTCTTCCGCGGCGAGGTCGTGGACCGCAGCCTGCACTATTATTTTCTGTCGCCGGTCAGGCGCGAAGTCCTCGTCGCCGCCAAATACATCTCCGGCCTCGTCGCCTCGCTCCTGCTCTTCGTGACGATGACGGCCATCTGCATCTTCTTCATCTACCTCCCGCTCGGCTACTCCGGCGCAATGAGCCACCTCTTCGACGGGCCGGGACTCAATCAGGTGCTGACATACCTCGGCATCACCGTCCTCGCCTGCATAGGCTACGGCGCGGTCTTCCTCGTCATCGGCCTCTTCTTCCGCAACCCCATCATCCCCGCGATTCTGCTCTACGGCTGGGAGTTCATCAACTTCCTCCTCCCGCCCATGCTCAAAAAGCTGAGCGTCATACATTACCTACACTCGCTGACGCCTGTGCCAATTAACGAAGGCCCCTTCGCCATCGTCACCGAGCCGACCTCAGCCTGGCTGACGGTTCCGGGATTAATCCTGGTGACGGCGATGGTGCTCCTCATGGCGAGCGTGCGTATTCGGCGGATGGAGATAAGGTACGGCAGCGAGTAAGCAGGTAAAAAGCAGAATTGAGGCAGAGCAACACAATTATCTTGGTTTCCGATTGAATTTGGCTTAAAGAAAATCTCACGCAAAGACGCAAAGGCGCAAAGAAAACGGAACTCTTTTCTTTGCGCCTTTGCGTCTTTACGTGAGACATCCTGTGGGGCACACTCAACCGCCAGTAGCTATAATAGAACTGATTTCGGCCTTACTTCTCTTCTTTTTGGAACTTTTCGGCCGCGTCGCGCGAATCAAGGATGACGGCCGGTAATTGAAGGCGACGATGACGGGCGGATGACCTTGTTCACAACTCCCAGTGACGACGAGCTGCTGCGGCTGATGACGGCCGGGGATGAGAGTGCGTTTGTCGCGCTCTACAGGCGCAGGCAGGCGGGGATTTATCGTTACGCGCTCCAGATGAGCGGCTCCGAGGCCATCGCCGAAGACGTGACGCAAGAGGTTTTCATGGTCCTGATGAGTGAGGCGAAAAATTTCGACCCGGCCAAGGGAACTCTCGCGGGCTACCTCTACGGCGTCGCGCGCAATCAGGTGCTGCGCGCGCTCGGCCGCGACCGCTCGTTCGTCTCGATTAACGAGGGCCACGGCGAGGAAGAGAGCGAGGCGGCGCACGAGCTATTAGTGGCCCAGGACGACCCGCTGGGAGATTTGACGCGCGCCGAGATGATTGACTCCGTGAGGCAGGCGGTGATGGCGCTGCCGGCGCACTACCGCGAGGTCGTGGTCTTGTGCGACCTGCACGAGATGAGCTACGCGGAGGCCGCGCAGGTTCTGAGTTGCGCCGTCGGCACGATTCGCTCACGCCTGCACCGCGCGCGCTCTTTGCTCATCGAAAAGCTGCGCGCGACGAAAGAGCCGGGTGCTGCTTCGTCCATAGTCAATACAGCGAGGTGCTTCGCATGAGCTGTCGAAACTACGAAACGATTTTGACGGAGGCGGCGCGCGGCCAGATGTTGGACGCACGCGCCAAAGGCGACGCGCTCGCCCACGCCGAAACGTGTAAGCGCTGCGCGGCACGCCTCGCGGACGAGATGGCTCTGAGCGCGGGCCTTCGTTCTTTGAATGAGAGTGCGGCCGTGGCCCAAACGCCCGCGCGCGTCGA
>DATFCB010000097.1:0-6867 GCA_035253525.1 Pyrinomonadaceae bacterium
TCGGGCGCGTAGAGACCCGAGCCGTTGATGTAGGCTGTCACGTGGGTTTAACCTTTGCGCGACTCGACGTAGCGCTCGATGGCTTCGAGCGTCTGGAAGTTGGCGGCCTTCACGTCCGCGTCCGGCACTTTGATTCCGGTCTCCGTTTCGAGTATCCCTATGAAATCGACGAGCGCGAAGCTGTCGAGCACGCCCGACTTGAAGAGGTCGTCGCTGGGCTGAGGAGCCTGCGCCCCGTTGTTCTGCGCGTTCTCGTTGAGATAATCCGTCACACCTTGCGGCAATGCCATGAGTTTTCCCGTCCTCCGGTTAAAAAGTTTATCGAGTCTAATAAGACCTGCCGAGTCTAACGAGTCCGCACGGGGCTCGTCAAACTCGGCCGAACTGACTAGACTCGATAGACAGCCTAACCGAAACTTATTTGCCTTGCGTGGGCGTCCTTCCGGCGCGCGCCTTGTACTTCGCATAGCCGTCGGCGATGCCCTCGTAGATGAGGCGACCGACGACCTCCGCGCCCTCGGCCGTCGGGTGTGTCAGGTCGCCGCCGACTAAATGGTTCTTGCCCTTGCCCGCGGCCCACTTCGCCATCGTGCCTTCGCCGCCCATCGCCTGAAACGTGTTGAAGAAGGCCACGTTCTCTTCGAGCGCGACGCGGCGCTGCATCTCGACTATCTTCGGGATGGAAGGCATCGTGACGATCTTGCCGCCGGGGACGCGCTTGCCGCGATCCATCGGCGAGACGACCAGGATGGAGACCGTTGGGAGCGCGACGCGCACGCGGCGTATGACCTCGCGCAGGTCTTTCTCGTAGCGCTGCATCTGGTCGTCCGAGGCGTACTGGCTCTCGTTCGTGCCGTAGTTGATGACGACGAGGTTCGGGTTGCGGTGGCGCAACTGCTCGGCCCAGTGCTCGGCGTTCATCGCCGTCGCGAGCAAGCCCGCGTAAGCGCCGTTGACGCCGAGGCTGTCGTAGACAACGCCGGGGCCGTCGTTCTCAATGACCGCGCCGAAGAGGCGCACGCTGCCGGAAGCAGACTTGACCTCGAACGTGTTCTCGCCCGGTTGCCTGGCCTTGATTTCGTAGAAGCCTGAGGTGGTCGAAGCGCCGTCGGTCGAGATCGTCTGCGAGTCGTCTCCGTTGACGTTGACGCTGAACTGGCCGCCGCCGGGCGAGAGCAGATAATAGACTTCCATCCGCGAGAAATTCTTGCCCGTCGCGCCCTCGGTCGCGGGGGCGAAGCGCGAATACTTGCCGGGGCCGCTCGCGGTAAACGAGACGCCGCCCAGGCCGAACTCGCCGCCCGCGTTGCTCCCAGGCCCCATCGGGTTATCGTCCCAGCCGCCGCCGGAAGTGAACGTGATGGCCTGGTGACCGTACCACGCCCACGGCCTGTCCATCAGGATGAAGCCGTGGCCTGCGTCGCCGAAGTTCTCTTGCAGCAAGCGGCGCACGGTGCTCGTGATGCCGTCATTCGTGATGGGCGAGTCGCCGTAGTGCGTGACGCGCGTGACCGCGCCCCGCTGCTTCGCGTCAGTGAGAGCGAGCGAGGCGTAGAAGTTGTCCATCGCGCGCGCAGGGTCTTCGACAGGGTTCTTCGAGCCGACGATGACGGGGTCGTCCGTGCCGGTCGCGGCGATGGTCGTCTCTTCCGTCGCGGTGGAGCCGCCGCCGCCGATGCCTGCGTCCGCGTTCGAGCCGCCGCTGCTCTTGAAGGTAATCAATTCGCGCGGGTCGGGCAACAGATCAGAGTAAGGCGTCTCTTTCAGGCCGAGCATGTTCCCCAGCTCGGGGATGAAGAGCGGCAAGGAGGCGAAGATGAAGACGAAGAGAATCGTTTGCGCAGGCTTGCTCAGCAGGATGTGGCGCGGGCCTTTGCGCTTCAGCACGGGCGAGTCCGCCGTCTGCACAATCGCGGGCGAAGCAACCGGCGGAGCAGCAATCCTCTGTGCCAAAACCGGCGGCACCTGCGAAGCAGGAGGCTTTGGTGAGACGGGCGGCGCGGCGGGCGGCGGGGTTGCGATGGGCGGTCGGCCCGCCACGTCAACGGTCTGCGCGAGCGCCGGGTCTACAGTCGGGGCGAGGCGTGTAGAAGGGGCCGGCGCTGGAGGCGCGCTTCCGACCGAGGGGTCTAAGGTCGGCGCGAGGCGCGGCGAATCAACCGTCGTCACGTCGTCGTCCTCGGGCACCTGCGCGCCGCCGACGACCGTCATCTCGCTCTTGGAGCCGGCGAGCTTCGCGCCGAAGCGTTCTATCAGCGAGAGCGGCACGCCGCACTTGTTGCAGAACTTCGCCCCGGCTCGGAGTTGCGTCGCGCAGACTTTGCAGACCATGTTCATAGCTTCCCCAACACTTCCCCTTGCAATCAGAAATTGCCGTAAACGAATTGCGCCTCAGTCCCCGAAACGTAGTAGAGGCCGAGCGCGACTCCCAGGATAAACGCGGCCTGTGCAGGCGAAGGCAGCCACGTGAACCCATTGCGGACCTTGTCCAGCGCGTCCTTCGGGAACCAGTGCGCGAGGTAGCTCAAAACGAGCACCACGAGCACCGAGACGGGAAGCGAGCCGGAATAAAACGGGATGCTGAAGACGGGCGTTATTAGATTCGTCGCCTCGAAATTCATCGCGCCCAGACGCGCCAGCACCTCCCACGCCTGGCCCACGCTCTCCGCGCGGAAGAAGACCCACGCGAGACAGACGAAGTGGAAGGTGGCGAAGACACACAGCGCCTTGACCCACCATTGCTGCCGTGGCTTGCGCTTGAGGCGACGCCGCCTCTGGTCCCACCACTGATTGAACGCGACGCCGAAGCCGTGCAGCGCGCCCCAGATGATGAACGTCCAGCCCGCGCCGTGCCAGACGCCGCCGATGAGCATCGTCACGACCGCCTTCCAGTAGAGGTTGTATGTCTTCCTGGGCGACCCCGGCAGCGAGGAGAAGACGTAGTCCCTCAACCACTCCGAGAGCGTGATGTGCCAGCGCCGCCAGAAGTCCGGGACGTTTTTGGCCCTGTACGGCGAGTTGAAATTGATGGGCAGGCGGAAGCCCAGGAGCAGCGCGGACGCGAGCGCGATGTCAATGTAGCCCGAGAAATTCAGGTAGATTTGGAGCGCGTAGCCGTAGATCGCGCCGAGCGATTCCGTAGAAGAGTAGAGCGCCGGCTGGTCGAAGACGCGGTTGACGAGATTCGTCCCGATGAAGGTCGCGGCGGCGATCTTAATCGCGCCGACGACGATCATGAAAATCGCGCTCGTCCCCTCTTCGCTCGTGAGCTGTGGTTGCTGACGAAACTGCGGCAGCAACTGGTGCGCGCGCGCGAGCGGCCCCGTCTCGATGGTCGGGAAGAAGGAGACGAAAGCCAGATAGTCAAGGTACTTCGTCGCGGGGCGCGCGGGCTTCTCCTTCGTCTCGCGGTACACGTCAATGACGTAGCTCAGCGAGCGGAAGGCCAGGAAAGACATGCCGACGGGCCAGACGAGATGCAGGACGGCCGGGGGGACTTCCCAGCCGAACCTGGCGAAGAGGTTCGAGAGCGGCTCGCTGAAGAAGTTGAAATACTTGAAGACGGCGAGCGTGCCGATGTCGGCCGCGATGCTGACGCCGAGGAGGAACTTTCGGCGGCGCGAATCCGCGCTCGCGCCGATGGCGCGCGCCGTCAGAAAATCAATCGTCGAGATGAGGAAGACGAGCGCGAGGAATTTCCAGTTGAGCAGGGCGTAAAAGTAGTAGCTCGCGCCGAGGAGGAACGTGACGCGCAAGGTCGCCGGGATGCTGCGCCAGGAGAGAAAGAGCCAGTAGGCGAAAAAGACTATGGCGAGGAACACCATGTACTTGCCGGTAAAAAACATTACGAGGTTACTCCGTCAAAATCTTCTTACCGCCGCCGGCGCGCGCCGAGAGCCTTCACGCACCTCGCCCGCACACTCAGTCCGCGGACCCGAACGGATTGTCGCCAAAGGTCGCCGGCGCTGGTAACGCGTGTATCAACGTCGTGGGATTGTGGGCAGCCACATAAACCGCAGGCCGGAGGATAATTTTTACTGCAGAAAAATCGAAAACAGCTTCTGTGTTGTTGTTGGTCGCGCCACTTGAGAGTCGGGGACCGGGCCGATGAGCGCGAATTTCGGCACCGGTCGAGAATATACCCAACGCGTCGGGTTAAACGCAAGGCGCGAGAGGGATAAAGGCAGTAGCTGCGCCAGTTTTCTCGACCGCCTCGAACCCCAGCGAACATCCCCCCGAGGGGATGAACCGGATAGCCTGGGCAAGCGAATGTGAGCGAGCCCGCCCCGGTGAAAAATTAGAAAGTAACCCGACCCCGGAGGGGGCGCACTTTCGAGGTCGAGGCGCGACCCCTCCGGCGGGTCGGGCTCCTTTTAGTCGTCAATCCGGGGCGAGCGCGTAGGCGCACTCGCCCCCGGCTATTTTCTGCGCCCCTTCCGGAGTCACCTACCTTTTTTTTGGCGGGTTGCGGGGGGCGCGCGCTTGATACTTCTTGAAGGCGTCGTAAACGTCCTCGTAGAACATGGAGCCCATGCGTATGTAGCCGTCTTTGGTCAGGTGTACGCGGTCGCCCTGGCCGAGTCCCATTGAGGCCCAAACGTCCATCGAGCCGGGGCCGCCCATCGCGCCGTAAGAACTCCAGAAGGCCGCGCCGACCTCAATGGCCGCGCGCCGCTGCGCCTCTATCATCGCGGCCATCTTGCCGTCGAGCGCCATGTCCGAGCGGTCCGGGGGGCCGTAAACGAGAATCGAAGCCTGCGGCGCGGCGCGGCGGAACCGTTTAAGGATGGCGGCGAACATCTGCTTGTAGGAATCTATCGTCCAGTCGCCGTCCGAGACTTCGTTCGTGCCGTAGGCGACGATAATCAAATCGGGCTTGCGCTGGACGATGTTGTCCACGAAGGCCGTGTCGTTCCAACTGATGAGCCGCTTGGCGCGCGCGCCGTTGATGCCGAGCACGTCGTAAGAGACGCCGGGCGCGATGTGTTCCGTGACGATGCCAAGGATGCGCGTCTTGCCCGGCTTGACGGTGCGGACCTCTACGCGGTGCATACGGTCGGCCGGGAGCGGCGCGGTGAAATAGTCCGGGAGGGGCGCGTCCGAGGCGAGCGAGAGCGGCTCTTCCAACACGCTCATGCCGTCAACCAGGATGTCTATGGTCCCGCCACCGGGCTGTCTGAGGTAGTAAATCTCGAAGTGATTACAGGTGGCTTCGATCCAGGCGCGCTCGTCCGCCTGCGTAGTGCTCAGCCCGATTCCCGCCAGCCCGTAAATGCCGTTGACCTCGACGCGGCCGCCGATGCCGTCAACTGTCCAGCCCGAGGTCGCGCCCGAAAGCACTCCGCGCCGCGGCGTGCTCATGGGGTTGCGCGGGACCATGTAGCCCGCGCCGCCGTCGCCGAATTCACTCTGGAACTTTCTGCGAATCTCGGCGGTCAGGATGTCTGCGGCCGTGTGCGAGTCGCCGAAGTGCATGATGCGCACGGGCTCGATTCGCCGCTTGACGGTCGCGAGCGAGCGGAAGAACTTGTCCAGAGCGGCGGCGTTCTCCACGCCGCGGACGACCTTCAGGGCGGGCCTGGGTGCGGGCGTAGGCGGCGGCGTACCTTCCTGCTGCTGCGCCCTGATGCTGAGCGCCGTCAAAATGCAGGCGCAGGCGACCAGTGCGAGCGAAATCGTTATCCACTTCCTTTTCACGCTGCCAATCATCCTTACTTGAACAATCTCCTGTCAACCCTTTTCCGCTCACGCCCAGGCGCACATCAGCATAAAGCCCGCGATGAGGAAAATTTTGTAAGAGGCGTGTTAAGAACCGCGCGAGAGCCGTGGGCCATTATGAACCCTTTCGGCCGGGCGCGGCAAAGAGATGCGCACGAGCGGGCGGCGGTTGCCACGCACGCGCCCTCTGTGAGAGCATCATACCGCGTTTGCCTCAAAATTTCCTCTGTTTTCTGACGAAAGAGAGCGAAAATCATGACATCACCCGCTGCCAAGCTGCACCGCCACGTCTCGGAAAAGGCCAGCCGTTTTACGGAATCCGTCATCCGCGAGATGACGCGCGAAGCCCTGAAGTATGACGCCGTCAACCTCTCGCAAGGCTTCCCAGACTTCCCCGCCCCCGAAGACATCAAGGCGCGGGCGATGGAAGCCATCGCCGAGGACGTGAACCAGTACGCCATCACATGGGGCGCGCGCGATTTCCGAGAGGCGATTGCGCGCAAGACCGCGTGGTATCTCGGCCTTAACATTGACCCGGAGACGGAGATCACGGTGACGTGCGGCTCGACCGAGGGCATGATCGCCGCGATGATGGCGACCGTTGACCCCAATGAGGAGGTCATCGTCTTCGAGCCTTTTTACGAGAACTACGGGCCCGATGCGATTCTCTCCGACGCGACCCCTCGCTACGTGCCTTTGCGTCCGCCCGCCTGGACGTTTGACCGCGAGGAGTTGCGCGCGGTCTTCAACGAGCGGACGAAGGCCGTCATCATCTGCAACCCGAACAACCCGACGGGCAAAGTTTTCACGCGCGACGAGATGGAGTTCATAGCCTCGCTCTGCCGCGAGCATGATGCTCTTTGCTTCACAGACGAAATCTACGAGCACATTCTCTACCCGCGCGAGGGCGCGGAGATAGCGCACATCTCGATGGCGCAGATGGACGGGATGCGCGAGAGGACCGTCATCGTCAACTCGATGTCGAAGACTTACTCTGTGACTGGATGGCGCGTGGGCTACTGCATCGCGCCGCCCGAAATCACCGGCGCGATACGCAAGGTTCACGATTTTCTGACGGTCGGGGCCGCCGCCCCCTTGCAGCGCGCGGGCGCTCACGCGCTCTCGCTGCCCGCCGCTTACTACGACAAG
>DATFCB010000098.1:0-5574 GCA_035253525.1 Pyrinomonadaceae bacterium
CGGGCGTCCGCATCTTCCCACGCACCCTCGCACGCTACTCTGTGCGGCGGTAACGAAGGGATGAGGGATGAAGAGCGGCTTCTGTTCTTCATCCCTCACGCTGCCGCCCTCATCCTTTTTTCTTCTTGACCTCGCGTCCGCGCGACCTTATATTCACCTCGCTAGAGCCGCCCCCGATGAGAAGCGCCGCCTTCACCCTTGCCGAAGGAGAAGTCTGATGCAGGCACGCACGCAGCGCCAGAAAGAGATTCTGGATTACATCACGCGCTTCATCGAGCGTCACGGCTACGAGCCTTCCTACGCGCAGATCGCGCGCTTCTTCAACGTCTCTTCGAAGGCGACCATCGCCAAACACATCGCCGCGCTCGAAAGCCGCGGCCTGCTCTCGCGCCGCAGCGAGGACGGGCAGTTCAATCTCTCAGTCAAGGTCGAGGACGCGCCCTCGGACGCCGTCTGCGAACTGCCGCTCCTGGGCCGCATCGCCGCCGGGGCTCCGATTGACGCCGTTCAGGACGCAGAGCCGATCATCGTCCCGCGCTTTCTACTGGGCCGCGTCCGGCCCGAGCGCGTCTACGCACTGCGCGTGACGGGCGACTCCATGATTGACGAGCACATCTGCGACGGCGACATCGCGTTGATAGAGAACCGCACGGAGGCGCGCGACGGGGAGATCGTCGTCGCGCTCGTGGACGGCGCACGCGCCACCCTGAAACGCCTCTTCCGTTTTGGCACAGAGGTCGAACTGCGTCCCGCCAACTCGCAGCTCGCGCCGATACGTCTGCCCGCCTCGCAGGTCCACGTGCAGGGCATCTTCCGCGGGCTGCTGCGCCCGACTGCTTCCTGATTCAGTTGAGAGAAAACAGAGCATAGATGAACAAGGCCAAAGTCTTTTCGCCGTCCCGCACCGTTAAATTCGTCGTCATCCTTCTCCTGCTCTTCGGCCTGCTCGCGGCCCCCGCGCCGCGCGCGTCCTTTGCGGGCGGTATCTTGTGCGCCTGCTGCGCGGAGCCTGGCGAGTGGTTCGAGAATACGGGGAAGATGGAGAGCTACGAGGTGTCGGAGTTGCGCAACGTGAAGTTCGACGCGACCGCGAAGCTCTACACGACCGCCGCCGGTTTCGAGGGGACGAAGGGGCTGCCGGCGCAGTACGAATCCTTCAATCTCTCTGACTCCTTTGGCCGTGCGCTGAATCTGACGCTGACGTTCAAGGGAGAGCGCGGCGAGACCGGCTCGCTCGTGCTCGCGTTGCCGCAGGTGGCGACCAATTTCGGCACGGATATGCACGACTACCCGGAGGGGAGCGCCGGGCCAATTCTTTATAAGGAGTGGCGCTTTACGGGGATGGTTCGCGGGAACGGGATGTTCCGCAAGAGCATCGTTCGCGGCACTAAGTTCCACCTCATCTTGCAAGGGCGCGGCAACAATTGCCTGTCCTCGTCAGACTTCAAGAATTGGCGACTGGACATCACAGGCCCGCGCGCGGACTACGCCTTCTACGGCGCTCTCGGCGGCACCGACTAAGCTCACAAACAACGCCCGCACTGTTACTGTTTCCGAACGAATCCGCCGCGCGTCTGTACGGCTTTGCGCGGCGTCGTCGAACCGCCTCACGTGATTTTCATACTCTTTCCGCAGACCGGGGCTCTGGCATGTCTCTTGCCAACTTCGCACCTGTGCATAGATGTGTCTTGATACCGGCACGAAAGCCATCCATTTTCAGTAAGGAGAAAGATTCGTCATGACCACAGGACAGAAGAGAGTCGCCATTCTCGTCGAGAAGAATTTCGAGGACTCTGAATTCCAGATTCCGTACAACGCGCTGAAGGCTGCGGGGGCAGAGGTGACAATTCTCGGCTCGCGTATGAACGAAACCTACCAGGGCAAGCAGGGCAAGGCTTCAATCGAGCCGGACGGGACGACGACCGAAGCGCGCGCGAACGATTTCGACGCGGTCGTGATTCCGGGCGGCATGGCCCCGGACACGATGCGCACCAACATGAAGACGGTCCGCTTCGTCGAAGACGCTGTCAACGCAGGGCTTCTCGTCGCCGCCGTCTGCCACGGGCCGCAGGTCCTTATCGAAGGCGATTTGTTGAAAGGCAAACGCGCGACAGGCTTTCGCGCCATACGCAAAGACATGCAGAACGCCGGGGCGGACTACGTCAACGAACCCGTCGTCAGCGAGGGCAATCTGATCACCTCGCGCCGCCCGTCCGATGTGCCAATTTTCACGGCGGCCATCCTGCGCCGCCTGGGCCTGAGCGTCGAAGGCAAAGAGCTGCCCGACCCGGCGAACATTAAGGCGGACTGGTTGATGCTCGCGGAAGAGTGGGGCGGGTCGTCTAAAAGCGAGATTGTGGACGCCCTTAACACGGCGATTCGCGGCGAACGCTACGCCGTGACCGCTTTCGAGCATTACGTGGAGAAGGCGACCGACGCGGGGCTCCGCTCGCTGCTCGACGAGATACGCGAGTCCAAGCAGGCGCACATCGCACAGCTCGAAGCGCGGCTCGGTGAACTCGGCGAGAAGGAGAGTTTTCAGGCCGCAGGCAGCGGCGCGTGGGCGACGCTCAAGAGCTGGTTGCAGTCGAGCGACGACACGAGCATCCTGCGCCGCGCGCTCGGAGACATGCAGACCGGCGTCGTTGACACGAACAACCTGCTCAACACGCTGACGGACCCCACGACCGCCGTCATCTTCGAGCAAATGGAGGAAGAACTCTCCAAGCAGGAACAGCGCCTCGCGGACCTCTACCACGCGCGCACAGGCAAAGAGCCTGAAGCCGCCGAGCCGACCACAGGCGCGGCAGTCAGCGCGTAGAAGGGATGAGGGATGAGGGATGAGGGATGAATGAAAAGCCTTTGAGTCAAAGACTCGGTGAGCGATTCACTCAAAACCCTTTCATCCCTCATCCCTCATCCCTCATCCCTTTTCTCATTCTCCGCTCTGGTGAAGAAGTTTTGCGACGAGGCCGGTCCAGCCGGTCTGGTGGCTGGCCCCCAGGCCGGAGCCTGTCTCGCCGTGAAAGTATTCGTAGAAGAGTATGAGGTCGCGCCAGTGTGGGTCTGTCTGAAACTTCTCCGCCGTGCCGTAGGTTGGTCTGCGGCCCGCGTCGTCGCGCAGGAAGAGGCGCGACAGCCGGCGCGAGATTTCGGCGGCGACTTCGAGCAGGTTCATCATTCTCCCGGAGCCGGTCGGGCATTCGATCAGAAATTCGTCGCCGAGATAGCGGTAGAATTTTCGTAGCGATTCGATGAGCAGGTAGTTGACTGGGAACCAGACGGGGCCGCGCCAGTTCGAGTTGCCGCCGAAAAGCTCCGTCGCCGAATCGCCCGGCTCGTAATCCACACGGTACTCGCGCCCGTCCAGCCTGAGCACGTACGGGCGCTCGCTGTGGAAACGCGAGAGGGCGCGCACGCCGTAGGGCGACAGAAACTCACGCTCGTCGAGCATCATGGAGAGCACGCGTCGCAGCCGCTCCTGGTTGACGACAGAGAGCAGGCGGCGCTGCTTGCGCCCCGGCGTTTCCATGCT
Organism: Pyrinomonadaceae bacterium; assembly: GCA_035253525.1. Lineage (GTDB taxonomy): Bacteria > Acidobacteriota > Blastocatellia > Pyrinomonadales > Pyrinomonadaceae > QHXM01. Next base: position 3,536 of record DATFCB010000098.1, read on the forward strand.
GGCGACGTTGCCCGTCAGGTCCGGGCGGTTGTTGATGAACCACTCCAAGCGCCGCCGGAAGCCCGGCAGGTTTTCCAGCATCTCCGGCTCCAACGTCTCCACCGCGAAGAGCGGAATCAGCCCGACCATCGAATGCACGCGCAGCGGGATATGCTGCCCGTCGCGCGTATGCAGCACGTCATAGTAGAAGCCGTCGGTTTCGTCCCACAACTCCACGTTGTCGCGGCCGATGTTGTTCATCGCGTGCGCGATGAAGATGAAGTGCTCCCAGAACTTGCTGGCAACGTCCTCGTATGCGCGGTCTTCGCTCGCAAGTTCGAGGGCAATCGCCAGGAGGTTCAGCGTGTACATTGCCATCCAGCTCGTCCCGTCCGATTGTTCGATGAAGCTCCCGTCGGGAAGCTGCGAGCTGCGGTCGAAGACGCCTATGTTGTCCAGGCCGAGGAAGCCGCCCTCGAAGATGTTGTTCCCCTCTACGTCCTTGCGATTGACCCACCAGGTGAAATTGAGCAGCAGCTTGTGAAAGACGCGCTCCAAAAACTTACGGTCGCCTTTGCCCCGCCGCTTCTCCTCGATCTTGTAGACGCGCCACGCAGCCCAGGCATGCACGGGAGGATTCACGTCGCCGAGCGCCCACTCGTAAGCGGGAAGCTGCCCGTTCGGGTGCATGTACCACTCCCTGAGCATCAGCACGAGTTGTTCTTTCGCGAAGTCGGGATCAACGAGGGCGAGCGGGACGCAATGAAAAGCCAAATCCCAGGCGGCGTACCACGGATACTCCCACTTGTCGGGCATCGAGATCACGTCCGCGTTGTAGAGGTGTTCCCATTCGTGATTGCGCCCGCTCTTGCGCGCATCGTCGGGCGCGGGCTGGCGCGAATCGCCTTCGAGCCATTCTTTGACGACGTAGTGATAGAACTGTTTCGACCAGAGGAGACCGGCGAAGGACTGCCGCATGACGTTTTGTGCGTCCTCGCTCAAGTCCTGCGGGATGACGCCCGCGTAGAACTCGTCCGCCTCGCGTTGACGCTCCTCAAAGACGCGCTCGAACTCTCCGCCGAAAACTTTTTGAGTGTCGAGTTCGCCATCGGTGAAGCGCAGGCGCATCGTGACCGTCTCGCCCGCGCCGACGGTTAGCTGATAGTGGGCCGCCGCTTTTGTGCCAGTGTGTTCCGGGTTGACGGCTTTCTTCACACCGCCGACGACGTACTCGTTGAACGCGTCCTTGACGTGGGGCGCGTCGTTGGCGACGCCGAACAGGCGCTGCTTATTCGTCTCGTTCTCCGTGAAGAGCAGTTCCGGCGTGCCCTCGCAGTACAGGCGGCGCTTGCCGTATCGCCAGTGCTCCAACTCTATCACTGCGGCGGGCATCCCCTCCGGCCTTTCCGTAAACCCGTCGTGCAGGACGGGCCGCTTGTCGTCACCGTTCCACGACCAGGTGTTGCGGAACCAGACCGTCGGCAAAAGATGTATCTGCGCCGCCTCAGGCCCGCGGTTGACGACGCTGAGCTTGACGAGGATGTCTTCCACGTCAGCCTTCGCGTACTCGACGAAGACATCGAAGTACCTGTCGTCGTCGAACACTCCCGTATCCATCAACTCGTACTCCGGCGCGTCCCTCCCGCGCCTGCGGTTCTCCTCGACCAGCCTGGCATACGGGAACTCTCTGTGCGGGTACTTGTACAGATATTTCATGTACGAATGCGTCGGCGTGGAATCAAGGTAGAAGTAATATTCCTTCACGTCCTCGCCGTGATTCCCCTCCGGGCCGGTCAGGCCGAAGGCGCGCTCCTTGAGAATCGGGTCGCGCCCGTTCCACAGGGCGAGTGCGAAGCAGATTTGCTGGTGACGGTCGCAGATTCCCGCCAGCCCGTCCTCGTTCCAGCGATAAGCGCGCGAGCGGGCGTGGTCGTGAGGGAAATAATCCCAGGCCGAACCCGACGCCGAGTAATCCTCGCGCACAGTGCCCCAGGCGCGTTCTGAGAGATACGGCCCCCACCGCTTCCAGTGCGCGGCGCGAGTGCGCGATTCGTGCAGCC
>DATFCB010000099.1:0-6097 GCA_035253525.1 Pyrinomonadaceae bacterium
TATCTACGGCCGGGGCGACGAGGATGGCCGCGCCCGTCTCTTCGGCCGCGCGCACCGTCCGGCCGATCTCGTCCGGGGTGACGAAGGGGCGCACGCCGTCGTGCACGGCGACGATCTTCGCGGTGGCTGCGCGGACGGCCTGTAGGCCGCACCGGACGGATTCGGCGCGCGTCGCGCCGCCTGCGACCACGCGCGCGACTTTACGCAACCCGCGCCTGCCCGCGTGCGCCAGAAACTCGGCCGCATCCCCGGCGGGCAGGACCACAATCACTTCTTGAATCTCGGCGCACCGCTCGAAACGTTCGAGCGTGTGAATGATGACGGGCTTGCCGGCGAGTTCGATGAACTGCTTGGCGCGCTCCCCGCCCAGCCGCGTCCCACGCCCGGCCGCGGCGATGATGGCAACATTCATAGGGATGAGGGATGAGGGATGAGGGATGAATAAGAAATGGCACAGACGAGAGCTAAGTAATTTTCATCCCTCATCCCTCATCCCTCATCTGCGACGCGTTGGGGCGCGGGGCGTATGTCGCGCACGGGCCGGCGCGCGGTCCCGTTCATGCGCTGCTCGGCGCTGCCGTTCTCGCCCGACTCTTCCCAGAGGCGGCCGAAGATCATCTTGCCGGCCGTCGTCTGCAAGACGCTCGTGACGGCGATGTCCGCGTTGCGGCCGATGAGCTTGCGCGCATTGTCCACGACGACCATCGTCCCGTCGTCCAGGTAGGCAACGCCCTGGTTATACTCCTTGCCTTCCTTCAGGATGAAGACGCGCATGGCCTCGCCCGGCAGCACGACCGGCTTCAGGGCGTTCGCCAGCTCGTTGATGTTGAGCACGTTGACGCCCCTCAGTTGTGCCACTTTGTTGAGGTTGAAATCGTTGGTCACGATGACGGCGTCGAGCTGCTTGCCCAACTCTATGAGCTTCAAATCAACCTCGCGCACCGCCGGGAAATCGGTTTCGACGATTTGAATGTCGAGCGTGTTGTTGTTCTGTAGGCGGTTGAGCATGTCGAGGCCGCGGCGTCCGCGCTGGCGCTTGGACGAGTCGGGCGAGTCGGCCACCTGTTGCAGCTCGCGCAGGATGAACTGCGGGATGACGATGGTGCCGCCCAGGAAACCCGTCTCGGCCACGTCCGCGATGCGCCCGTCAATGATGACGGACGTGTCCAGAATCTTGTAGTCGCGCCGCGTGGTCTTGTCGCTGAAAATCCCGCCCAGGGCCGAGAGGTCCAGATAGTCACCCTTGGCCGCGCCGACCATCAGGCCGACGTAGGCCATGAAGAAGGTCAGCGAGAGCGTCAGGAAAGTCTTCATCTCGGGTGCGACGGCGAGCGATTCCTGCCGGCTGATGAGCGACCCTATCAGGTAGGCCCCGACGATCCCCAGGATGGAGCCGACGGCCGCGCCGATGAGCGTCTTCAGAGAAGCGCGCCGGATGCGGACCTCGAAGAAGATAATCGTCAGGGCAATGAAAGCGGCCAGCGCCGCGGAGACGATTTTCGAGGCCAGAGGTTCGGAGACCAGACCCGTGGACGAGAGCCAGCGGCCCGAGATGGGGTGCAGGACGTAACCGGACGTGACCAGGATGGCCGTGAAAACTAATCTGATTAGTATGACGTTCGTCCGCATGATGGAGCATATTAGCACGCTCCTGACGCGGCGTCACGAAATCCTTTTTGGCGGGCCGAAATTAAAATAGCTCGTCCAGCGCCTCCTCGACAGAGCGGACGCCGACGACGCGCACGCCGAGCAGGCGTTCGAGGCCGGGTTTGTTCGAGGCGGGCATGACAATCTTTTTGAAGCCAAGCGTCTGTGCCTCGCGCGCCCGCGCCTCGGCCTGCATCGCGCCGCGCACCTCGCCCGTCAGGCCGACTTCGCCGAAGACGGCCACCTCCTTGTCAATCGGCTTCTCCCGAATGCTCGACACGACGGCGGCGACGACGCCGAGGTCCGAGGCCGGCTCGTCAATCTCCAAACCGCCTGCGACGTTCACAAACACGTCGTCGCTCAGGCGCGGAAATCCGACGCGCTTCTCAAGCATGGCGATGAGCAACGACAGGCGATTGTAGTCAACGCCCTGAGCCACGCGGCGTCCCCGTCCGCCGAACTCTTCGCGCCTCTGATTCCTGTCGCTGTCTTCCTCACCACTGCCGCGCCGCGCCGCGCCGTACTTCGAGCCGGAAACGAGCGCTTGAATTTCCACCAGCATGGGCCGCGTCCCTTCCATGCAGGCGGTCACGACGGAGCCCGCGACGCCCTGGGGCCGCTCCTGCAAAAACATCTCCGAAGGGTTCGCCACGGCGATGAGCCCCGTGCCCGTCATCTCGAAGACGCCGACCTCGTTGGCCGCGCCGAAACGGTTCTTCGTGGCGCGCACGATGCGGTGATTGTGGTGGCGCTCGCCCTCGAAATAGAGCACCGTATCAACGATGTGTTCGAGCGCTTTCGGCCCCGCGATGGAGCCTTCCTTCGTCACGTGGCCGATGAGGAAGACAGGAATTGTGCGGTTCTTGGCGAGCAGCAGGAATTGGCCCGCGACTTCGCGGACCTGCGAGACGGAGCCGGGTGCTGATTCGATGCCGGAGGAAAAGACCGTCTGAATCGAATCAACGATGATAACGTCGGGCCTCATGCGCTCTATCTCGCCGAAAATGTTTTCGAGGTTCGTCTCAGGCAGCAGGAACAGATTCTCGGCCTCAAGTCCCAGGCGCTCGCCGCGCATCTTGATCTGCCGCTCTGACTCCTCGCCCGAAACGTAGAGCACGCTCATTCCCTGCCCGCTCAGCTTGTCGGCCGCCTGTGCCAAAAGCGTGGACTTGCCGATGCCGGGGTCGCCGCCGATGAGCACTAAACTTCCGGGCACGACGCCGCCGCCGAGCACGCGGTCGAATTCTTCAATACCGGAGGAGACGCGCGCATCGTCCTGCGATTCGATCTCGCGGTAAGCGACGGGCTTGACCTCGCGCAACTGGAAGCCGCCGCGCGAGGCCGCGCCCTCTTTCTTCGCCGCGACGCGCGCGCGCTCCTCCACAAACGAATTCCACTCGCCGCAGTCCGGGCATTTGCCGAGCCACTTGCGCGTCTGATGCCCGCACTTCTGACAGACGTAAATTGTCGTCGCTGCTTTAGCCACTCTCTTCTTCTCCACACTCTTCGCCCCGCCGAGCTTCGTGAAGCCTCCAACGCGAGCTAAATTATCCGGGAGTTGCTGTCATTCTACCAACTTCGCGGCCTTATCAAAAACCAAGAGCCGGAATAACTCAACCCCTTTGCGCCCTGGCGTGAGTGGCTCTGGTTTTTTCACGCAAAGGCGCAAAGGCGCGAAGAAAAGACACACTGTCTTCTTCGCGCCTTTGCGTCTTTGCGTGAGATGTTTTCTTCGGGCTACATTCAATTGCAATCCGACATAATGCCCGCGCCGCATGCTACTTCGCGAACTGGTATTGCACGTATTGCGGGTCTTCCGTCAATTCGTGCTTCGTCAGGAACGCCCACACTTCCTTGTTAATCTGCGAGGCGCGGTCGTAGTACCAATGGTCGTGATTGGGTATCTCGGTCAGTTGCACGCTGAAGCCGCCCGCGAGAAGCTTGTCGCGAGTCGTGCGGACAGCCGGCGTGGGGACTAAAGGGTCAGCCGTCCCGACCCAGATGCCGAACGGGACTTTGCGCTTCGCGAGGCTGATGAGCCTGTAGCCTTGTTCCGGCAGCAGCCCCGCGTGAATCGCCGCGGCGGCGAAGTACTGAGACTCGAAAAGAGACATGTAGAGGGCGTGGGCCGCGCCCGCAGAGTGGCCGAAGAGATAGACCCTGCGCGGATTGACGGGGTGTTTGGCCTTGAGCGATTCGACCAGGTCGCGTAGAAAATCCGGGCCGTCCACGGGCGTCGCCCAGCCTTTACTGTTATTCGAATCCGGCCCGGCCACAATCATCCCTTCTTTCGACGCGAGGTCTTTCCACTTCTCGACGAGCGTTATGCCGTTGCGCCCCGAGCCATGCAGCACGACGAGAAGTGGCACAGGCTTTGACGCCGCTAGTCCTTCGGGGACGAAGAGATAATAGACGCGCTTCTTCCCCTCAGAGACGATTGTCTCTTTGGTGATTTTGGCCTTCGGGGCCGCGACTGCTACGCCGGCGGCCATCGCGGTCAGGAGAATCAGGAAAAGAGGCTTTATTAATCTCACGGTCTTACAAAAGCGCTTTGACGTTTTCCACCGGGCGGCCGAGCACGGCCCTCGCGCCGCGCTCGACAATCGGCCTCTGAATCAGGTCGGGGTGCTTGAGCATGAGCGCGATGATTTCGTCGTCGGAGAAGTCGCCCTTGCCTAAACCCAGCTCGCGGTAAACCGATTCGCTCGTCCGCAGGATGTCGCGCGGCGAGAGCTTCATCTTCTTGAGCAGCTCGCGCAGCTTCTTTTCGTCAAGCGGCTTGATGTAATAGTTCACCTTCTCAAACGAGACGCCGCTCTCACGGAGCAGCCGGTCAAGCTCACGACACTTCGTTCAAGTCGGCTTCTCGTAAACAATGATTTCGTCTGCCATTTCAAACCTCGTGAATCGAAAACTCGTGAATCGTCAATCGTGAATCGTAACAGAAAGACCGTTCTCCGATTTACGATTCACGATTGACGATTTACGTCATTATGGAAAGATTCCGCGCACGCGCGTCGCCTCGGCCACGCGGTCAATGGCGAGGACGTAAGCGCCCGTGCGCATGTCCGTGTCGAACTGTTGGGCCTTTTCGTGTACGGCCTGGAACGCCGCACGCATGGTCTGCTCAAGGCGGCTGTTAATCTCGTTTTCGGACCAGAAATAGGAGTAGAGGTCTTGCACCCATTCGTAGTAGCTGACGGTGACGCCGCCCGCGTTCGCCAGGATGTCCGGGACCAGGAAGACGCCCTCGTCGGCAAGCACGCGGTCAGCGCCCGGAGTCGTCGGGCCGTTGGCTAGCTCCGCGATGATCTTAGCTTTCACCTGCCCGACAGTCTCAAGCGTGATGACGTTTTCCAATGACGAGGGCAGCAGGATGTCGCAATCAACCCCGAGCACGTCGTCCCCGCTAATCTCTTTCGTGTTCTTAAGGCCGCGCAGCATCTCCGTCTGCTTCTTGTGCCGCAAGGCCGAGTCAACGTCAATCCCGCTTTCGCTGAAAACTCCGCCGCGCGAGTCCGACATCGCGACGACGACCGCACCGTCCGCCGCGACGAGCCGCGCGATGTTCGCGCCCGCGTTGCCGAAGCCGTGGACGGCGACCCGCGCGCCCTTCAACTCCATTCCCTGTACGCGGCACGCCTCGCGCAGCGCGTAGAGGCAGCCGCGCGCCGTGGCCTCCGCGCGCCCGTGCGAGCCGCCGAGCGAGATGGGCTTGCCCGTGACGACGCCGAGCTCCGTGTGCCCGCGGACCATAGAGATGGTGTCCATAATCCAGGCCATCGTCTGCTCGTCCGTGTAAACGTCCGGCGCGGGGATGTCGCTGTCCGGGCCGATGATGGGGGCTATCTCGAAGGCGTAGCGCCTTGTTAAGCGCTCAAGCTCGCCTTGCGAAAGCGCCTTGGGGTCGCAGACGACGCCGCCCTTGCCGCCGCCGTAAGGGATGCCGACGGTCGCGCACTTCCACGTCATCCAGGAGGCGAGCGCCTTGACCTCGTCAATCGTCACGTTGGGGTGGTAGCGTATGCCGCCCTTGGCCGGGCCGCGCGCGATGTTGTGCTGAACGCGGTAGCCCTCAAAGACCTGTACCTCGCCGTTGTCCATCTTTACGGGAATCGAGACGACCAACTGCCTCTTGGCGTTCTTCAGGACGCGCCGCATCGAGTCGTCTAGTTCGAGATACTCGGCGGCGCGGTCAAACTGCTGCTTGGAGATCATGAAAGGGTTGAGTTCTTCCACCTCGGCGACTGCCGTCGTCGCCGCGTGCTGCTCGGCCATAGGGACGCTCCTCCGAAAAAGCAGAATGTTGAAGTCTAAGGCAGGGAGACAAAACCCTCGGGTTCGGAAAGACGCCGCAATCCTAGCACGAAACAGTGGTCAGTGGTCAGTGGTCGGTGGTCAGTGAAAAGAAAGAAGGCAGCCGAGCTATACACGCTTGGCTGCCTTCTTA
>DATFCB010000100.1:0-3554 GCA_035253525.1 Pyrinomonadaceae bacterium
CTTTCAACCGTCTCGAATCCGAATCAACCACCCCGACTAGATTAGGAGTAATTATGCGTTTCAAAATATTCGTCCCACTCCTGGCCCTGACGCTCGCGGCTGGGGCCGCAACAATCGCGCGCGCACAGGACGAGGAAGAGATGGTGCGCGGCTCGTTTCTGACGACGCGCGTCAACAGTTCCGGCAAGTCTACGAGCAACCTGATAGCGGGCAGCGCCAACCAGGCCGCCAGCAGCGGCACGAGCAGTTCAGGCAAGTCCACGAGCGGAGGCCGCACCACCACCACGGGCCGCAGAAGGTCCGGCCGCTCCTCCACCACGCGCGTCAGCGGGAGCGGCAAGGCCCAGTCCGGCAACACGACCGTCGCCGCGCAGGGCAACGTCACCGTCACCAACACTACGAACACCGCGCCCACTTACGCTGGGGCCATCGGCCTCGGCTACTCGCTCTACATGCGCGACGACCAGGGCAACGCCGTACGCGTTGACCCTGCGCGCGAGTTCCGCGCGGGCGACCGCATACGCCTTGCGCTCGAAACGAACACGGACGGCTACCTGTACATCTTCCACACGGAGAACGACGGCGAGCCGCAGATGCTCTACCCGGACGTGCGCCTTGAGCAGGGCGACAATCGCATACAGGCGCACGTGCCTTACGAGATTCCGTGGAACGAGCCGGGCGTGGAGAATTGGTTCAAGTTCGATGCCAACCCGGCGAACGAGCGCCTCTACGTGGTCGTGACGCGCGAGCCGCTGCCGGGCGTGCCGACCGGTGACGCGCTTGTCAACTACTGCGGACAGAACCGCTGCCCGTGGCGCGCACCGGCGGGCGCGTGGGCGCAGTTGAAGGCGAGCGGGCAGGCGAAGGTCGGCGTCGTCAAGAGCAAGACCTACGGCCAGAAGCAGACACAGGCGGAGCAGGTGGCCGTCACGCGCGGCATCGGCCTGGAGCAGACCGCGCCTGAGCCGTCCGTCATACGCATGAACGCTTCCTCCAACCTGCCGATTCTCATTACGGCGGTTGACCTGATTCACAGATAAGAGTCAGTGGTCAGTGGTCGGTAGTCAGTGGTCAGTTAAAAACTGATCTCTTACTGACCACTGACCGCCGACCACCGCTTTTCCCCGGAGAACGCCCATGAAGCACAAATCAAAATCCCTGTCTTACCTTCTCTCCCTTTCATTAATCTCAACAATCGTTCCCGGCAATCCATTCGTCAACAGCGCCCGCGCCGAAAGTCCGGCGAATGGCGCGGCCACCGTGCCCGCTGCCCCGCAGGGCGGCCCCGGCCAGGCGCTCAAGCAGGGCCGCGCCCTCCTCAAGCGCGGCAAGGCCGACCAGGCGCTGGCCCAATTGCAGACGGCGCTCAACGGCTTCAAGCAGGCCGGAAACAACAAGGGCGTGGCCGCCTCAAACGACGCGCTCGGCGACCTCTACATGAGGCAGGGCCAGTACGCCGTCGCCGTCAAGTATTACCAGGACGCGCACGACGCCTTCAATCAAGCCGCGGGGCAGCAAAGCGGCGTCGAAACCGTGCTCGGCATGCCCGACAACACTTACAACGCCAAGCTGATGCTCGCCAAAGTCGGCGAAGCCAACTATCGCGCGGGCAAGGTGTCCGAGGCGTCCGCAGCTTACAGCCAGATGCAGGTGGTCAAGCCTGACCCGTCGAAGCTGACGGGCGGCGTGGTGAAAAAGCCCAGCGTCGGCGGCCTCCTGGGCGGTGGCGGCCTGGGGGGCTTGCGCGGCAGCGTTCCGACGAGCGGGGCCGACGCGGCCGTTGCCGCAGCGGGCGCGGTCAAAGGTGCGATTGAGCTTTATCGCCAATCCATTCTCTATTCGACGCACGAGATCGGCGTCGGCCGCATAGACTACTACAACGGCAACTACGACGGCTCGCGCACACACTTCGACGCGGCGCTCTCGTCCGCCGGGATGCCGATTATCGGCAAGTTCGGCCAGTCGCGCAGGGTCCGCGCCGCCGCGCGCACGAGCCTCGGCGACATCGCGCTCAAGCAGAACCGCCTGAAGGACGCCGTCAAGTTCTACGACGAGGCGGTCAAGGGCGCGCGCGCCGACAAGCGTTTAGATTTGATGTGGCCCGCGCAAAGGGGCCTGGGCCGCGCGCGCTGGATGACGGCCGCGCAGGACAAAGACCCCAAGAAATCCATCAAGGGTAGGGAAGAGGCCGTCGCCTCCTACCGCGAGGCGCTGGCAACGATTGAGACGATCCGCGCCGGTAGCTTGCGCGCGGACGAATCGCGCACGACCTTCCTCGCGACGACCAAGGACGTTTACGACGAGACTTCGAGCGCCTTAGCGGAGATGGCCCTGATTGTCGCGCCGACGCCGGGAGCACCGCTCGAAGGTCAGGCTCTGACTTACGCCGCCGAAGCCTTCAAGATCGCGGAGCAGGGGCGCGCACGCTCGCTCCTTGACATGCTGGGCGAGTCGGGCGCGGACATCACGGCGGGCGTCCCGCCGGAGTTGCTCAAGAAGAAGCAGGACAACCTCGACCGCCAGCAGGAGATCGCGCAGGAGTTGACGGGCGTCTCCGTCAGCGAGGGCGAGGACAAGGACAAGCCCAGCACGGAGAAGCTCGAAGCAGAGCTTGAGCAGCTCTCGGTCGATTACGACAACATAGAGAACCAGATTCGCGCCGCGTCTCCGAAGTACGCGTCGCTGACGGCACCGCAGCCTCTGACGCTCGCAGAAGTACAGCAAAAAGTCCTGGACGACAAGACCGCGCTTCTGGAATACAGCCTGGGTGCTGACGCCTCGTACTTGTGGGCGGTGACGCCTTCGAGCGTCGCGCTCTTCAAGCTGCCTGCGCGCTCGGCGGTTGACAGCCAGGCGCAGGCGCTGCGCGCGGAATTGATTCCGGCGAAACTTCAGCGCCGCATCGCGGGCATTGACGTGGCGGAGGCCACACGCGGCCTGAGTCTGACGACGGACCCAACTAACGCTGGCCCGGCGGCTTCGTTTGCCACGGCGTCGAACGCGCTCTACAAGACGGCGGTCGAACCGGCGGCGAAGATTATCGCCGACAAGCGTATCCTGGTCGTTGCCGACGGCGGCCTCAACTACGTCCCCTTCGAGGCGCTGGTCACGGCCACTGGGCCGACCGATTACCCGAGCCTGGCCTATTTAGTTAAGACCAACGAGGTCGTCTACGCGCCTTCAGCCTCGGTTGTTGCCGTCATCAGGCAGCAGTCGGCGAAGCCCGCGGGCAAGAACATGCTGATCGTCGCGGACCCCGTGTTCACCTCGACCGACCCGAGAGCGAAAGGCGCTGCCGGGGCTTCAGCACAGGCCGGGGCGGACACGCGCGGGCTGAGTTTGTCGAGCGCGGTGACGGACGTGGCCGCGCCCGCCGGGTCAAGTGCACCGCCGACGGGCCTGCAACTGGCCCGGCTCAACGGGACGCGCGTCGAGGCGCAGCAGATTTCGGCGCTCGCCAAAGCCAGCGGCGGCACCGCCGACGTGTGGCTCGACCTTGAAGCCAACGAGGCTAAGGTTGCGACGATGGATTTGAAGAAGTACCGCGTCGTACA
>DATFCB010000101.1:0-11064 GCA_035253525.1 Pyrinomonadaceae bacterium
TAGGCGTCGTCCGTTTTACCAAGGCGGACTTGCGCGAGCGCCAGGTTGTTCAGGATGCGCTGGTCGGTCGGCGCAAGGCGCGCGGCCTTCTTCAGCTTGTCCACGGCGGCGCGGTAGTTGCCGTTCTGATAGAGCGAGAAGCCGAGGTTGTTGAGCGTCTGCGCGTCCGTGGGATCGCCCTTGACGGCGCGCTCGTAAGAGTCTCTGGCCCTTTCGGGCATCCCCTTACGGTCGTAGGCCAGGCCGAGCAGGCTGTGGGCCTCAGAGAGACGCGGGTCGAGCGACGCGGCGAGCGTGAGTTCGGTGATGGCTTCGTTGACGCGTCCCGAAGAGAGGAACATGCGCCCCTGTGCCAAATGTTCGCGCGCGCTGCCCGACGCGCTCGGCTCATTTGCGGCGGGCGTACGGCTGTCGCGCACGAGCGAGGCCGGAGTGCTCTCGAATTTCTCCACGTCCTTCTCGGAGAGGCGCTGAAGTTTGCCCTCGTCCTTGCCCCCGCCGAAGAGGCGGCGGATGGCGCGGAAAGGCGAGGTCAGCGCTTTGACAATCTTGTTGCCGCCCTTCTTCTCCTGCATGTTCTGGCCCGTTTTCGCGCCCGAGTCCGAGACGACGTTGGCGTCCGTCTCGCCCTCGCGCAAGGTGGTCTCCGCGCTCCAGAAGGCCGTCACGCCGAAGCAGAGGGTGGCGACGATGGCGATGGCGATGATTGTGCGTCTGCGCATGATTTCTAAAACTCCTTTACAGGTTGCGGAAAGTGTCAATCAGGGTCAGCATCGCCGGGCCAAGAATGGCGATGAACAGCACAGGGAAGAGGAAACATGCGAGCGGGAGGAGCAGCTTGACCGCGGCCTTCTGCGCCGCTTGCTCGGCGCGCTGCCGGCGCTTCGTGCGCAGAGAGTCGGAGAAGATGCGGACGGCGCGGGCGATGGATGTGCCAAAACGGTCGGCCTGGATGAGCATGGCGACGAGGCTTCGGAGGTCGTCAACGCCCGTGCGCTCGGCTAAGTTGCGTAGCGCTTCGTCGCGGTCGCGCCCCACCTTGATCTCAAGGTTCGCCAGCTCGAACTCCTCGCTGATGTCTTTGTGAACGTCGCGCAGTTCATCACTCACACGCAGCATCGCGGCGTTCAAGCCGAGCCCGGCCTCAATCGAGACGACCATCAAATCGAGCGCGTCGGCCAGGCCCCAGCGCAAACGCAGCTTCCGACTTTTAATCTTCTGGTCGAGCACGAAGCGCGGCAGGAAGAAGCCGAGGATGAACGCGGCCAGCAGCCAGACGAGCGCGTTGTTCAGAGGCCAGGACATGAAGATGAAGACGATGGCGACCGCGCCCGGCAACAGCACAAGCGAGAAGAGCTGAATCGCTCGGTAGATGACGGGCGCGACGGGCCTCCGATAGCCGGCGTGCATCAGGAGCTTCTGTAGCTTGCGCGCCTCCGCGGCGGACGGCGGCGCGAGCCTGTGGAGAGGCGCGGCGATGCGCTCGGCCAAATCCGTCACCGGGCGGTCGCCAGAAAGCGCGACCACGGGCGCGGCGGCCGTCCCAGTCATCGCCGAATTGGTCTGGCCCAGCCTCTTCAGCCGCTCGGTCGCGGCGCTCTGCGGCCGGTAGACGAGCCAGTACAGCGCCATCACGCCGAACGTGATGCAGACGAAAGTGGAGATGGTTATTATTAAGAGCATGGCTTTGATTAAGTGATAAGTGATGAGTGATGAGTGATAAGTTAAAGAAAGAAGTTTTCTCTTATCACTTATCGCTTATCACTTATCACTCTCTAAATCTTAATTTTCAAAATCTTCCTCACGATGAGCATGCCGGAGATTTGCAGGGCGACGGCGAGGTAAATCAGCTTGTGGCCGCGCGGGTCTTTCCAGAGGATGCTCATGTACTCGGGGTTCATCACGGTGACGGCGGCGGCCACGCCGATGGGCAGGCCGCAGAGCAGCCAGGCCGAGAGGCGCGAGCTGGTCGTCAGCGTCTTCAAATCGCCGAGGATGCGGAAGCGCTCGCGAATGGTGTACGCGACCTTTTCCAGAATCTCCGCGAGGTTGCCGCCCGTCTCGCGCTGAATCAGGACGGCCGTCACGCACAGGCGCAAGTCCAGGAGCGGCATCCGGTGCGTCAGGTTTTCGAGCGCGAGCTTGAGCGAGAGGCCGAGGTTCTGCTCCTCGTAAGTCTTGCGAAACTCTTTCGAGATCGGCTCCGGCATCTCGATTGAGACCATGTGCAGCGCTTCCGAAAAAGCGTGGCCCGCCGAGAGCGCGCGGCTCATCAATTCGAGCGCGTCCGGCAGATATTCGAGAAACTTGTTGAAGCGTTTTTTGCGTTTCCAGAAGACGTGAATGAAAGGAATCAGAGCGCCGACCAGTCCGCAGCTCACGATAATGACCGGCAAGACCGTGAGCATGGACGCCGCCAGTCCCGCGAGCATTCCGGCCATCACCGAGAACATGACGAGCCGCGTGATGGTGATTTCCAGATCAGCCTGGTCGAGCACCCGCTTGAGCCGAGTCGCCACCTGCAATTCGAGCAGAGCACGATTGAGGGCCGGAATCTCGCTCATCAGCTCGCGCCTCGCGAGCAATACTTCGGCGTCGTCTGTGTACGCCGAATGAAGCAAGGCTTCCGACAGGCGGTGTTGGAGTCGCGCCCGCTTGCGGTCCGAGCCGCGCGTCGCCCATAAATAAGCGAAGAGCACCGCGAACAGGCAGAAGAGGAAGACGAAAAAGGAAATGAGCATCTTTTACATCTCCTCCAGAAGCGTTCTCGAAAGGTTCATGCCGTAAGCCTTGAGCTTTTCGGCGAAGCGCGGGCGGATGCCCGTGGCGCGGAAGCGGCCGATGACCTTGCCCGACGGGTCAATGCCCGTGCGCTCGAACTGGAAAATCTCCTGCATCGTGATCGTGTCGCCTTCCATGCCGGTGATTTCCGAAATCGAAGTGACGCGGCGCGTGCCGTCCGATAGACGCGCGACTTGCAGGACGAGGTCGAGGGCCGAGGCGACCTGCTGGCGCATGGCGCGTTCCGAGAGGCGCATGCCGGTCATCTGAATCATCGTCTCAAGACGGGAGAGAGCGTCGCGTGGGGTGTTGGCGTGAATCGTCGTCAAGCTCCCGTCGTGTCCGGTGTTCATGGCTTGCAGCATGTCGATGGCCTCGCCGCCGCGGACCTCGCCGATGACGATGCGGTCGGGGCGCATGCGCAGGGCGTTGCGGACCAAATCGCGCTGCGTGACTTCGCCGCGCCCCTCTATATTTGGCGGGCGCGTCTCAAGGCGGACGACGTGGGGCTGCTGCAACTGCAACTCGGCAGAGTCTTCGATGGTGACGATGCGCTCGTCCTCGGGGATGTAGGCCGAGAGCGCGTTGAGAAGCGTCGTCTTGCCCGCGCCCGTGCCGCCCGAAATGAGCAGGTTGAGGCGCGCGCGCACACACATCTCCATCATCTCGGCTATCTCGCGCGTCAGCGCGCGGTTGTCGATGAGCGCGCTCATGCGCAGCGGCTCCGCGCCGAAGCGGCGAATCGAGAGGACTGGTCCGTCAATCGAGAGCGGCGGGATGATGGCGTTGACGCGCGAGCCGTCCGCGAGGCGCGCGTCCACCATCGGAGAGGACTCGTCTATGCGGCGGCCCACGCTTGAGACGATGCGCTCAATGACGCGCATCAGGTGCTCGTCGTCCTTGAAGGCAACGTCCGTGGCTTCGAGCTTGCCGCGCCGCTCGATGTAAATCCTGCGGTGCGAGTTGACCAGAATGTCCGAGATCGTCGGGTCGCCCAGCAGCGGCTCAAGCGGCCCGAGGCCGAAAAGCTCATGGCGCACCTCGCCCACCAACCGCTCGCGCTCGGCCGCCGAGAGCGGCATCGCCTCGGCCGCCAGCACGCCTTCGGCCAGGCGCGAGACCTCCGCGTGGAGTTGTTCGGGGGCCATCGCACCGAGCTTCGTCAGGTCCATGCGGTTGATGAGCGCGCGGTGCAGCCGCGACTTCATCTCCTGATAGAGGTGCTGCGTGTTGGCGGCGTCTTCCGCAGCCGTGAACCCCGCCTGGTTAGTCTCTCTGATTAATCTCTCGCGAAGTGCCATGATGTTCCCATTTCGGATTGCGGATTCGGATTGCGGATTGGAAAGCGGTTGAGCCTTGTCCTTCAATCCGCATTCAGCATTTGTCAGACTTTTTCCAGCGTCGCGCGCAGGTCAATGTTCTGCTGCGGCGCGGCGGCGCTGCCGCGCTTGAAGAGGCCGCTCCATATTTTGCGGCGCTGCGGCTGCTCTTCCGCGTGCGGGGCTTGTCCCGTGATGCCAGCGGTGATGCGCTTGATCTCGACGGCGATTTTCGACGCGGGCTCGGACTGGACGAGCGGCTGGCCCAGATTGATCGAGGTCACGGCCGTCTGGTAGTCGCTCGGGATGAAGCCCGCCACCTTCTCTTTGAGAAAGCGCTCGACCTGCTGCAACTCCAGGTCAATCTGCTTGCTCCAACGGTTGACGACGACGCGAATTTTCTTGCGCGGATAGCCGAGCCGGTCGAAGATTTCGAGCGCGCGCTGCGCGCTGCGGATCGCGGGGATGTCCAGTGTGAGGACGAGCACGATGTCGTCCGCCTGGTCTAGCGCCGCGAGCGTAATCGAGTCGAAGGTGTGCTGCGGGTCGAGCACCACGTAGTCGCAACTTTCGCGCACTCTTTCCAATGCCTCGAAGACGTGCTCGGGCTTGATGTCGTCGGCCGAGTCGGCCTCGCGCGGCGCGGCCAGCAGCGAGAGCTTCGACGAGTGCGGCGTGATGTAGCTCGTCAAGAGCGAGTCGTCCATGCGGGCGCGGTTCTCGACCATGTCGGCGATGGAATATTTCGGCTCGACGCCGAGGAAGAGCGGAAGGTCGCCCGCCTGCAAGTTCAGGTCAACGAGGACCGTCGGCGCGCTCAGAGCGGCGGCCAGGTTCGTGGCGACGAAAGACGTGCCGCAGCCGCCCTTGCTCGAAAAGACAGCGATCATGCGCGCCTTCTTCTTCTGCGGGGCTTTCTGCCCGGCGCAGAATTCCGCCGTGCGGTCGAGCACCGTCCTGAACTCTTCGTTGATGATGGGCAGACGCAGGAACTCGCGCGCTCCGGCGCGCAGGCTTTGCAGGATGAGATCAGGGGAGGCGTTGCGCGCGGCTGAAATGATGGCCGTCTGCGGACTCTCAACCGAGAGCTTCTCGATCAGCCGAAGAGAGTGCGCGGAGTTCGCGTCCGACACCGTGATGAGAAGCGCCGACGGGCGCAGATGAAGCACCTCGGCGTAAACCTGCTCGGCGTCGTCGCCGCCCGCCAGGAGGCGCGCCCGCTCGTCAGTTTTCAGAGCCTCGCGAATCTCCTTGAAAGTGTCGAGCCCTGTGCTCAGGACGACGAATGTGAGTGGCTGGGTCATAGTCAGTTTCCAGTTTCCAGTTTTCAGTTTCCAGTTTTCAGTGGTGAGTTTTTAGTTGGAAACTGAAAACTCAAAACTGAAAACTGATTTCTCTAATTTGGCACAATGTTGCAGGGCGCGGCGGGCGACGAGTTCGGGATATCGCACGGCACGAAGCCCGCGCTCTCGCCCGGAAGAGTAGTCCGATAAGCCGGCATGTTGATCGTTGTCCCGACCAGAGGCACGGCGAATTGGAACTGGTAGTTATTGATGGTCACGGTGGCCTGCGCGCTGAGGAGAATGCCGTCAAAGTTTTTGTAGCTCACCGTCACGTTGGAGGTGGTCAGGCCGCTAACGACGGGTTTCGCCGTCGCCGGGTTGGCATTCGGATCGCCGTAAACGACGACGTTCTTGACGGCCTGGATGGAGCCGGCGTCATTCTTGCGCACGATGGCGTAACGCGCGCCGCGCCGCGCCGCGTCCTTGAGCGCGTTGTGCGTCCAGAAGAGCCGCCCGAATTCGAGGACGCCGAAGACGCACGTCAAAAAAACCGTCGAGACCAGGGCGAACTCGAAGAGGGTCGCGCCCCGCTCGCTTGTCCTGCTAGTCGCGCGAAACATTGAGGCTTCCTCCTTCAGTGAATCACCGGCCCGTTGAAAAGCTGATGCATGGTCGCGCTCGCGTTCATGTCTATGTTGAGCGAGAGCGCGGAGATGCCCGTCAGTTTTCCGAGGTCGAAGAGCGGCTGGTATTTGTAGTTGACGATCTTGACCGTCACCGAATCGATCTTGTTGGACGAGGGGCCGTTCGCTTGAACGACGACGTTCCCGGTCGAGAGGCCGGGGAGGATCGGCCCCTTGGACGTGTCCGAGAAATCCCCATAGACGACCATGTTGCTCGTCTCCGGGATAGTCCACGAGGCGTTCCGCTCCCACTTGCAGGCGTGGCGCGCGCCGGCGCGCACGGCGTTCGTCAGCGCCGTGTAGGTGTAGAAATAGCGCGCGAACTCTACGACCCCGCCCAGCAGGACGAGCAGAATGGGCAGGGCGATGGCGAGGTCAATTAACTGCGAGCCGCGCTCGCGGCGCGCGAATTTTCTGACTCTAAGACCGGCGTTTCGATATACCTTCATCGTCTTTCACCTCACTTGTAGAGGACCGGGATGGCGAGTTCGCTGGCCTGAACCTGCCCCGGACGATATTCGCCGACCGGGACGGCGAGACGCTCGCCGATGTATTCGACCTCGATGGTGCAGGCGGGGCTGCTGACCTTTTTCTTGATGAAGAACGCGCCCAGCTTGTTCGAGGTCATGTTGCGCGTCGAGGTGTTGTAGGCGCTGCTCTTGGCGACGGGCAGGAAGATGATGCGCCGGTTGTCCATGCCGTCGGCGCGGTCAATTGCGCCGCTGCCCTGAAGGTCGCGGTATTGGCTGTAGGTGATGTTCTCGCGCGTGATGGTGTCGGGCGGCGCGTTCGTGGTGTTGCCGCCGGGGTGCGGGCTGTAGTCGCCGAAGCGCGCGTTAAAACCGATGCGCGTCAGACGACAGGCGTCCGTGTCCGCTAATTGTTGCGCGCGGTAGCTGGCGACCGGGTAATCGTAGACGTGAATATTGCCCGTCAGGAGGAGGTCTCCGCTGCCGCCTTCGAGCACTCGATAGCTGTTCGGCGCGTTGCTGTTCCAGCTCTTGGCGCTCAGCGTGTAAGTCTGGTTTTTCTGAAGCGGGGCGGCGTCCGCTTCGATGAAGGCCAGCGCCGCGTTGAACTTGTTCATGGTCAGGCCGACGGACATCCCGGCGGTGGCGGTCGCCCCGATGTTTTTCGACCCGCCGATCACGAAGGCGGCGAAGAAGACGTTGACGGGCTTCGGCGGGATGGTGACTTTGACGAAGCGGATCGTGGTCGGGTTTGCTTCGGCGCTCGCCTGATCCACGTAAGTCCCGTTCAGGTTTGAAGAGAAGCTGACGGCCGAGGAGGGGATCGAGACGTTCTGTTTGAAGTCGTACTTGTTCAGAACCTTCGTGGCTTCCGAGACGGCCTGCTTGATTCCCCCGGCGGACGAGTTCAGTTGCGAGGCTCCCGCCAGCGCCGAGGCGTCCGCCGCGTTCTGCAACTCCGCCTTGGCCGTGTAGAAGTGGCTGACATCAATAGCCAGCCCGGCGATGAGGAGAAACGCAAGCATCCCGATGGTTGAGAGGACGAGGACCGAGCCGCGCTCCCCTTTCCTCTCCGGCTTTCCTTCCTTGGCTCTCATCTCTTCCCTCCTCTCATCCAACTCCGGCGACGCGTGGCCGTGGCGGAGAAAGATCGAACAGACCGCGCAGTCACACGAAGCGGCACGAACTCTGATTCTTCGTCGGGCGTCGTCCATGTTGCTTCGTGTGACTTCGCGGCTCATGTTTTGTCTCCTATCGGAACTCGACCGAGCAGTTGCCCGAAAGGCTTACGATTACGGGGCCGCGCTGGCGGTCACCTTCTCTTGCGACGCGGGCATCAACGGCGGGTCGGGCATCCCCTCGACCCTCATCGGCACGAGCAGGCTGACGGCCTTCGTCTCGGGCGGGCTGGCGGGCTTCAGCGTAGCGGGCTTCGTCTCGGCGGGCTGCGGCATAGTCACCGGCTTTGCTTCCGACGTGCCCGTGGAGTAACCGCTCTGGCCCGTGATGCCTTCGCCCTTCGGCTCGACGCCCAGGGGCGAGCCGTTCCTCAGCCCGTCAATCCCGCGCATCTGCGGCAGGTCGTCTGGACGAACCGGCTTGACCAGTTGCGCCGTGACGATGAACATCAACTCCGTCTCGTTCTTCTGGTACGACTTCGACTTGAAGAGCGCGCCCAGGATGGGGATGTCGCCGATGACGGGAACCTTCGAGAGCGACTTCGACTCGTAGTTATCCATCAGGCCCGCGAGCGCGAAGCTCTGCCCGTCGCGTAGCTCGACGCCCGTTTTCGCGCGCCGCGTCTTCAGCCCCGGAATGACGAAGCCGTCGAACTTGACGCCGTTGGAGAAATCAATCGTCGAAACTTCCGGCTCCATCTCCAGGCGGATGTGGTCCTCGTCAATAATCGTCGGCTTGAAGTTCAGCCTGACGCCGTACTCCTTCCAGACGATGGTGACGATGGTCCGCGTCCCGTCGCTCTGCACGATGGGGACGGGAAACTCGCCGCCCGCGAGAAAGCTGGCCTCCTGCCCGTCCATCGCGATGATGTTCGGCTCGGCCAGGGCGCGAACCGCGCCCTGCTGTTGCAACATGCGCAGCATGGCGAGCGTGTTGCCGCCCATGAGCAGCACGTTGAGCATGCTGCCGCCGAGGACGCCGCCCAGAGCGCCGTGCGGGTTCACCCCCGGGGACGACAGTTCGCTCGGCCCAGACCCGCCGTTGACGTAGCCGCCCCGGCCGGGAGTGCCCTGGTAACCGAAAGAAGTCCCCATGTCTTTCATGCGGCTGCGGCTGACTTCGGCCACGCGCACCTGAAGCTGCACCTGCATGGCGTTCTTCGTCGGCGAGCCGAGCATGTTGACCGTCTTGAAGCCCGCGGCCTCGACAACGCTCTGGACCTTGGCGGCCGTGCCGGGGTCTGTCACTTTGCCGGAGATGACGACCGAGCCGTTGGCCTGGCTCAACCGTATGTCGTCCTGCGGAAAGAGCGCGCGAATCTGCGAGTCAATCAGGGAAAGGTTCGTGCGGACGAAAACGTCGAAGACGACGAAGCGGCCGCCCGACTGCTCCCAGGCGATGAAGTTCACCTGCCCGAAAGCTTTGCCGTTGACGAGCACCTGGTCGGGGGCGACGAGCACTGCCTCGGCGATCTCCGGGTTCGAGACGGAGAAGCGGCCGATGGCCTTGTCGAAGTTGATGACGCGCGACTGGCCCACAAGCACGTTGACGGCAATCGGCTCTTTAGCGTTCTCGAAAGATGCCTGGTATGAAGTCTCCTGCGCATGCGCGTTCATCGCGATGCCGGCGACGATCATCGCCGCGCAAAGAAGTGTGACGAGGCGAGCAATTGGGTTACGGGTCTGCATGATGCTGAAAGCTCCTTTGGTGGCGAATAAAGTAATCAGCAATCAGCAGTCAGTAGTCAGTAAAAGCTCTAAAGCTGATGACTGATGACTGACTACTGATTACTCGCTTACGGAAAATCGACGCTCTCTTTCTTGCCGCCCTGAATCATCTCTATGCTGTTGCGCGGGGGAGGGGGCGGCTGCGGAGCGATGACCTGCGGCGCGACCGGCGCGGGCGCTGGTTCCGGGGCGACGCGCTGGCGGCGCGGCGCTGGCGCTGGCTTAGCTTCGGGCTGCTCGCTCTTGAGCGAGCCGGGCTCGGGCAGCGGGTTGGCCGTCTCGCCCGTCAGCAGGCTGCGCTTGTTGATGCCCGTGGTCTGCGTGTCGCCCTGGTCAATCGAGTTGCGCATGATGAGCTGTAGCTTGCCTTCGTTGGCAGCGAGCGCCAGCTTCTCGGCCTGCTCCGGCGTGACCTGCAAGGTGACGGCCTTGACGGTCGTCGCCTCGCGGTCGTCCTTCGGCTTGTCCAGGTTCTGCGCGTTGGCGAGTACCCTGACGTTCTGCAAGACGACTTTCGAGATCGGGTCCTGGTTGATGCTGTTTTCTTTCGGGTCAATGACGACCACCACGTCCACAATCGCGCCCGGCTGTAGGAAGCCCGAGACGCCGGATGCGTCGTCAACCTTGACCGTCATCGCGCGGTAGCCTTCGGGGATGATGGCCGTCAGCCCGCCCGCCGTTCCTTCGGGCGCGAGCTTCGCGTCGGTGACGGCCTCGCGCGCGGCAATCTGGACGACCGCCACGCGGCCGACCAGCTTCTGAGCGTTCTCGAACGCGCCGTCGGGGATGCTGTTCGAGGGGAACTCGACCTCTTCTATCTGCTCCTGAATGATCTTCGTGCCGACGGGGATGTCCACTTTAGCGACGGCGATTTTGGTGATGTTGTTGCTGTTGGCCTGTGCGCTGGACAGGTAGCGGCTGACGGAAAAGGCCGCCAGCAGTCCGAAAATGAGCGCGCCCGCCATGACGAATATGAAGCGTTTGTTTCGCATCGCTAAAATTCTCCGTTCCGAAAGAGAACTGGCCCAGCGCCCACTCAGGCGCGGAAGATTGCCAGCGAGATGAGGCTGCCGAACGTGATGGCAACCCCGTAAGGGATCGTATGCTTGCGGTCAGACGGCACGCTGAAGCGCGGCATCTCCCAGCCGGGCAACAAGCCCACCAGGATTTGCAACACGCGGTGCATCGTCGCCCGCACGGCCCCCCTGTGCAGCATCAGCAGCAGGGCCAGCGCCCCGCCCGTCAGGATGACGACCAGGAACGTCGGCAGCACCAGATGCGTGCCGACGAGGGAACCGACCGCCGCGAACAACTTCACATCGCCCGCGCCCATCGCGCCGAAGACGTGCAGGACGAACATCAGCATGAACGCGATGGCGCAGCCGCCGAGACTCATGACCGCCCCGCGCCAGCCGCCGTAGATGGTGTTGATGATGATGCCGCTCGCGAGCGTCGCCAGGACGAAGGCGTTCGGGATGCGCCGGTAGCGCACGTCGTAATACGTGATGATGGCGGCCAGCGGGACGAGCAGCGCAATGATGACGATGAAGAGTGAGCCGGACATTTATTAACCAGGGCTTGTTAGAAAAACTTGAGAAGGTTTGCTCCCTGCGCCTTTCCGC
>DATFCB010000102.1:0-2843 GCA_035253525.1 Pyrinomonadaceae bacterium
GCCAACGGCCGCCGCGTCGTCTACCTGCGCCGCCGCTTCATCTCGCCGCCCGAGCGCTTCGCGACGCTCTTTGAACACATGGTGACGGAGGGCGAGCGCCTGGACAACGTCACTTTCAAGTACCTGGGCGACGCCGAGCAGTTCTGGCGCATAGCGGACGCGAATGGGGCCGTGCGCCCCGAAGAGTTGACCGAAACCGCTGGACGGCGTTTGCGAATCACGCTGCCGGAGGGAGTGCCGGCGACACCCAATGCTTAAAGGCTATCACCTGACATTGATGATCGGCCCCGTCTATGCTGTGCCGGTTCCGCAGTCCGTGCTGGACGCGCTGGTGAGCGTGACGGTGACGAGCGCTGCGGGAAAGCCGAGCGGCTTCGAGTTGTCGTTCAACCTCAGCAACAACTCGCCGCTCCACACAGCCTTCCTGCTCACGGGCGGGAGCCTGGTTCCCATCATGCGCGTCATCATCGTCGTCACCGTCAACGGGACGCCCGAAGTCCTGATGGACGGCGTCGTCACCAACCAGCAGGTCACGCCCTCGAACGACCCAGGCCACTCTACGCTGACGCTGACGGGTTCGGACCTGAGCGCCGTCATGGATTTGATTGACTTCAGCGGCATCCCTTTCCCGGCCATGCCGCCCGAGGCGCGCGTCGCGCTCATGCTCTTGAAGTACGTCTTCCTCGGCGTCATGCCCGGAGTGATACCGAGCGTGTTGATAGACATTCCCATCCCGATTGACCGTATCCCCGCACAGCGCGGGACGGACCTCGCCTACATCAACTATCTGGCGGATATGGTCGGCTACACCTTCTATATTGACCCTGGGCCGGAGCCGGGCATGAGCGTCGCATATTGGGGGCCGGAGATTAAGTTTGGCGCGCCGCAGCCCGCGCTCAACATCAATTTGGACGCGCACACCAACGTCGAGCGCCTGAGTTTCAGGTACGACGCGCAGGCTGCGGAGCTGCCGATTCTCTTCATCCAGAACCCGCAGACGAAAATCCCGATTCCGATTCCGGTCCCGCCCATCACGCCTTTGAATCCGCCGCTCGGCGCTGTGCCGCCGATTCCGGCGAAGATCAAGCCGATTCCAGAGACGGCCAAATACAACCCCGTTCAGGGCGCGTTAATCGGGATGGCTAAGGCTTCGCAGTCGTCGGACGTGGTTTCCGGCACGGGCAGCCTCGACGTGACGCGCTACGGTCACATCCTGAAGGCGCGCAAGCTGGTCGGCGTGCGCGGCGCGGGGCTCGCTTTCGACGGACTCTATTACGTTAAGAGCGTGACGCACCACATCAAGCGCGGCGAGTACAAGCAGGATTTTGAACTGAGTCGCAACGGCCTGATTTCCATCACACCGAAGGTGCCCGTATGAGCTTAATACTCGACAAACTTCTAGAGAGCGCGGAAGGCGAGGGCGGGAGCCCGAAAAAATATTACGGCAAGTTTCGCGGCACGGTCATCAACAACATTGACCCGATGCAGATCGGCCGCATACAGGTGATCGTCCCGGACGTTTCCATCATCCCCGGCAGTTGGGCCATGCCGTGCGTACCCTTAGCGGGCAAGCAGGAGGGCACGTTCATGATTCCGCAGATAGGTGCGGGCGTCTGGGTCGAGTTCGAGCAGGGCGACCCGGATTATCCCATCTGGGTCGGCGGCTTCTGGGGCATCGCGGCCGAAGTCCCGGCGCTCGCGCTCGTGCCGCCGCCCATCCCGCCCGGACAGAACATAGTGCTCCAAACCACCTTGCAGAACACTTTGGTTATCGGCGACTCGCCGCCGACGCCAATCTCAGGCGGCATCGTTTTGAAGAGCACCACCGGCGCGATGATTGTCGTCAACGACAGCGGCATCTATATCCAGAACGGCAAGGGCGCGTCAATCATGATGGTTGGCCCGGCGGTCACCATCAACGCCGGCGCGATGGTCATCACCTAGCAAAAGTTTTTCACGGAGGACAATTCGATGCCAGGCTTTCTTCTTCACTTGGGGGCGACTGTTCTCTGCTCGCACGGCGGGCAGGCCCAGCCGGTCGCGCCGAACCCACGCGTACTCTTGAGCGGCCAGCCGGTCGTCACGATTGCGAGCCCGTACGTCGTCGCCGGCTGCCCGTTCCCGCCGGCTTCGGGCGGGCCGTGCGTCACGGCGCAGTACGTGACGTGTGCCGCGCGCGTCACCGTCATGGGCCAGCCCGTCCTGCTCATAGACAGCCAGGCCATCTGCGCGCCGACGGGCACGCCGCTCGTCAACGTCGTGGCGCAGCCGAGGGTGACGGCGATGTGAGAGATGAATCATGAACGTTGACTTCCCATACCATTTCGACGGGCGCGGGCACACGGCCGAGGCCGACCGCGACGCGCACATACGCGACATGATTGAGCAGGTGCTCTTCACCTCGCCCGGCGAGCGCGTCAACCGCCCGACCTTCGGCTGCGGATTGGCACAACTCGTCTTTGCGCCCAACTCGGAAGAGTTGGCCGCCGCGACGCAGTACCTCGTGCAGGGCGCGTTGCAGCAATGGCTGGGCGATTTGATTCAGGTCGAGGAGGTCCTGGTCGAGAGCCGTGATTCGACGTTGAGCGTCGCCGTGCAGTACGTCGTGCGCAGCACGCAGGAGCGCCAGGTGGCGCGGTTCGCGCAGGGAGGGACGAGCGCATGATCTACTTCTGCTGCGATGAGAAGAGGCGCAACGCCGTCGCCGCGCACGCCACGTTGAACGGCATAGAGTTCCTCGAAGTCTCGGACGACCCCGCGGACCCCGTCGAAGTGCGCCAGCGCACGCTCTTCGTCCACTTCCTCAAAGACCTCGCGCCCGGCTCGCTCGTCGCCGAAAACGT
>DATFCB010000103.1:0-5371 GCA_035253525.1 Pyrinomonadaceae bacterium
GCCGCGAAGAAACGCAGCTTGGCTGGCCCGAACTGGAGGCCGACGGCGCGCGCCGGTTGCCCGTTCTTCAAAGTGAATCTGTAGTAGTCCCACTTGAAGTCGAACCAATCGGCGCGCCGCCCCTGCGGGCGCGTCCCGGCGGCGGCCACGTCCAACCGGTCCAGAAAGTCGTCCACCACGCGCTCGTCCTCGACGGGGACCGCCAGGTAGACGGGGCTGTTGAGCGAAACGAGCGCCATGCCGATCAACAGGAACTCATTTTCGAGCGGGTTCGCGCGGCCCATGCCCCCGACGGAGACGATCATGCCGAGCAGTTGAGAGACGCTGAGGTCGAAGGTCGGGTAACTGTCGTAAACGTGCAGGCCCGCCTGGTTGCCCAACCCCTTCGACAGAAACTCCCTGACCTTCAGGTCGGTCAAACTCTTGTCGCCCACACCCAACTCGCGCAGCAACTTGTCGTGAGAATCCTTCGCGTCACTTTTCATCGCCTTCACATAAGACTCTTTGTTGAGTCTTAACGCCAGACTGAAGATGTTGCGTTTGGGCACGGGCAGGGCGTCGAGGGGTTCGGGCTGACCTTTGAGCGCCGCCGCGAGCCCCGTATAGACGGAGTTGTCTATCAAAGGGAGAATGAGCGTCTCGACCCTGTACTGTTGCGGCGTCGCGCGCAGGCGAAGCGCGATGGGGTCGAAGTAGATGCGCCAGTATCGGTTGTACTCTTCGAGAAAAGAGTCGTACTCGTCGGCCTCCGCGCCGCTCACTTCAGTGACGGGGATTTCGAGGTTCGGCGTCAGGTAGAGAGCGTGCCCGTGGTGCGAGCAGACGCCGGTCGTCGCGTCCGCCGCGAGCGTGTATTGCCCGCCCGACGGGCAGGACAACTCCCCCTTGCCGAAGAGGCCGGGGGAAGTATTGGTGCGCGCCAACTCTTCGAGCGAGCTGGGCCATTTTCCGAACTCCGTGCGGTAGAGCAGCGCCGCGTGGCCGATCATGCGTAGGTGGTTGTAGCAGAGCATGCGCCTGCGCTCCGTGAGCTTCAACTGCGGGCCGACGAGGCGGCGTATGAACGGGTCGGACAGGTAGACGAGTCCGTCCTCGTTCTCGTCCGGCTGCGGCATCAGCGTGCGTATGTAAGCGAACTCCGCCGTATCGCCCAAGCGTCGCACGCTCTGGCCCGCACTCGTTTTCCCCCTGACGGCTTCAATGATTCTCTGGAAAGCGACGAGCGAATTGCTGCGCACGTGCAGGTCCGGCGCAGGGTCCGCAATGATGACGCTGAGGTCGCGCAGAGGGGTTTGGAGTTGGACGTAATCAACGCCGAGGTAATTCCCGTTGGTGCGCTTGGCGTCCGGGCGCGACTTCTGCGCTTCGTCTAGAAAGGCGTCCATTCGCGCCTTGAAGATGGCGGGCTGTTTGAGGCGGAAGATGATTGTCACGTCGCTGCCCTCGCGGACGAAAGGGTCGCTCCCCGTCACGGCCACGTCCTGAATGACGAGGTCGTAGAAGGGGCGCAGGGCAGGCTCGTCCTGCATGATGAGTTGCCGCTTGATTCGTTCGCCCGCGTTGTGCGTGCGCGCCTCGTTGAACGCCTGGTTGAAGAGGTGCGTGCCCCACAGGTCGCCCGCGTCCATCACGTCCAGCAGCCTGGACAGGGAGCGAAACTCCACCAAATAAAAATCCTCCGGCACGTCGTAAGCCAGCGGCGAAATCACAGGCTTCCTGTCGCCCAGCATCTGCTCCCACGGGTGGCTCTTGACGGTCGGCCCTTTCAGACTGGCGACTGGCACAATCTCGTCAGCGCGCCGCGTCTTCGAGCCGGGCGTTTGAGGCATGGTCGGGGCCATTACCAAGGGGGGCGCGGCCGCGCGCCGGCGCGCACGCGAGCGAGAGCCGCGCCGCCGCGCCGCTGCCGATTGCTGTGCGGGGTCTCCAACTCTGGAAAAGTCTTGAGTGACAGTTTGCGCGGATTGCTGCCCTTGCGTCACGGTCCTCATGGTGTCCAGTTGCAGGCTCTCCTGCACGGCGAGCGCGCCCGTGAAGATGCTGAACAGGTCAACGCTGTCGCGACGGCTGGCGCGGACCGCGGCCTGGTCCGCATCGGGAAGATTCCTCTGGATCCGCTCGTAGACTTCCACGAAGCGACCCGCACGGCGGGCCAATTGTAGCGCGACGTATTGCAGGTAAGCGTCGCGCGGGAAGAGCGTCAACTGTGCCAGCGCCTCGTCGAGCGTCCACGCCTGCGACGAGCGTTGCGAATCCTCCTGCGCTGGCCGCACAACAATCGCCCGCCCGTTGGAACAGGTAACGACGGCAATCAACGCGACCCAACTCAGAGCGAACTGCGCGCGACGTTTCATCTTGCGCCCCTCCCCATCCTCAGCATTCGGTAGTGGTTCAGTTTGAAATTGAGGGCCGTCTTCATTAGGAAGAAGTTTCTCGCAAAGGCGCAAAGGCGCGAAGAAAGCACGCAAGGTGAAGAAGCCTTCAACCCCTTTGCGGTCTTCTTTGCGGCTTTGCGCCTCCAGCGTGAGACTGCCTTTCTCTTCATCCCGCCTGAAATTGAACCACTACGCAGCATTCGCCGCCTCGAATCAAGCGCTACTTTTCCGGCTATACGCACCTGTGATTTATCACTTCTTTCGTAGCTTCCGCAATCAAAAGAAGTTCATTGCCATCGGCGGCGCAGGCGTTATTTCTTTCTTAAAGCTCGTTCCAAAACCAAAGCTCAACCCTTTGCGCCTTAAGTTTTTACTTTGCGCCTCCAGCGTGAAGCTTTGTTTCTCGCAAAGGCGCAAAGAGAAGACGTAAGACGCAAAGGGTTGAGTGTGACGCCGCTTGAGTTTTGAAATGGTTTCTCGATCTTCCATGAGCGGGGCAGTTGTGCGAGAATCGCCGTAACACGAATTGAAAAGGATGAAGACCGTGCGCAGACATTGTCTCCTGGTGTTTGGCCTGCTCCTGATCGCCTCGCTCGCGCAGAGCGCACGCGCGCAGTCGGCCATCTTCAACGTCCCGACGACGGACGTACTGCCTGCGGGCGAGCTTCTTGTCGAGGCGGATTACATCACGCACCCCACGTCTTACGAGAGCGGGGGCTTTCAGTTTTTCGGCCCGTCGCTCATCTACGGCGTCGGCAAGAAGATGGAAGTCGGGCTCAACTTTTATTACACCAAGTCGTCCGAGCCGGACGCCGCCGAGCTTCAGCCTAACTTCAAATGGCGGTTTTACGAGGACGAGACGCGCGGCCTGGCCGCCGCCGCCGGGGCCGTCCTTTTCATCCCGCTCAAAAACCGCGATTCGGCGAACACCAACGCGCTCGCCTACCTCACGTTCAGCAAGAAGATTAAAAAAGAGAGCTACGGGCCGACCTTCACGACCGGCGCGTACAGCTTCGTCGGCCGCATGGACGAGGGCGAGACGCGCGCGGGCGTCCTCCTGGGCTACGAGCAGCCCGTCGTGCCTGACAAGCTCGTCTTCTTCGCGGACTGGTTCAGCGGGAACAACTCTTTCGGCTACGCGGCCTCCGGCCTCGGCATCTTTCTTCCCAAAGAGAGCTACCTCTACGCAGGCTACAGCTTCGGCAACCAGGGGCGCGGCAACAACTGGCTCGGCATCTACATCGGCCGCACCTTCAAATAGAACTCAGGTCAGTATCGCCTGCGGTAGCGGGCGGTACTGACCTTGATTTAAAACGAACGTTCGTGCTATATAACACGCAACTTCAGGCTTCGGAGCTTTCATTTTGAATGCCGCAAGCGAGGAAAGAACAATCTCCACCGGCCGCAAGGCGCAGGGCGAGCGTACGCGCCAGGCCATCCTTGAGGCAGCGGTCCACCTGGCCTCGGCTGAGGGGCTTGAGGGTCTGACCATCGGACGGCTCGCCAACGAGCTTTCGATGAGCAAGAGCGGACTTTTCGCGCACTTCGGCTCCAAGGAGGAGTTGCAGCTCGCAACCGTGGAGTCTGCGCGCGGCGTCTTCATACGCGAAGTCATCCGCCCGGCCTTCGAGGCCGAGCGCGGGCTGCCGCGACTCTGGAAGTTGTGCGACACCTGGCTCGGTCATGTTCAGGGCGGCGTCTTCCGCGGTGGCTGTTTCTTCGCGGCGGCGGCGGCCGAGTTCGACAGCCGTCCCGGCCCTGTGCGCGACCGCATCGCCGCCATCATGAAAGAATGGCTCAAGGCGCTCGGGCGCGCGGTCGTCGAGGCGCAAGGTGCGGGTCACCTGGACAAAGACGTTGACGCGTCTCAACTCGCCTTCGAGTTCAACGCGCTGGAATTGGGCGCGAACTGGGCCTTCCAGCTACACGGCGACAGGCAGGCGTTCACGCGCGCGCGCGGGGCCATCCTCGAACGCCTGCGCCTTTACTCCAAACCGGCGGGCTTGCGGCTCCTGCCGCCGGCACAAAAGAAACGTAGTAGCAGCACGCGCACCTCGCGCGCCCGGAGGTAACCGCCTGTGATGAACGAAACGGATCACGCGTCGCCGGTCGTCTCGAAGAGAGCAGCCTCCTGGGACGGCCTCAGGCTCGAACACTTGCACTTCCGCGCGGGCGAGCTGCCGGAACACAGCCACCGCGACCACCTCATCACCTTCTCGCACGCGGGCGGCTGCCGCGGCGAGATACGCACGGAGAGCGGGTTCTACGCGCGTGATGAGACGGCCGAGAGCGTGTGCGTGATTCCTTCGGGCCAGTCTTTCTCCGCGCGGCTCAAAGGCGACACGGAGCAGCTTGCCATCTACCTCGACCCGCAACTCGTCTGGCGCGCGGCTGGCGAAGCAGATGTGCCCGGAGGCGCGGTCGAGGTCGTCGAAGGGTTTTCGCCCGCCGACCCAGTGTTGAGAAGCGTCGGGCTCGCGCTCCTCGCGGAGCTTGAAATGGAAGGGCCGGGCGGTCGGCTCTACGCCGAATCGCTCGCCAACCTGCTGGCCGTACATTTGCTCAGACACTACACGGCCGCGGGCGCGGAACAAAAATTCAAGGGCGGCCTTTCAGGGCGCAGGCTGCGGCGCGTGGTGACTTTTATCGAAGACAACTACGAGAGCGACCTGAGCCTGGCGGAATTGGCACAGGTCGGCGGCATGAGCACCTTTCATTTCGCGCGCGAGTTCAAGCGGACCACGGGCACGACGCCCCACCAGTATTTGATCAAGTTCAGAATCGAGCGGGCCAAGGCGCTCTTGACCGAAAGCGAGATGCCGCTCGTCGAAGTCAGCTCGCGCGCGGGCTTCAGCCACCAGAGCCATTTCACGCGCCTCTTCCGCAGGCTAACGGGCACAACACCCCTCGCCTTCCGCCACAGGTTCCAATCTTAGAGTCAGTTTCAAAACTCAAGAGACTGATTCACTCAACCCCTTTGCGTCTTTGCGCCTCCA
>DATFCB010000104.1:0-5805 GCA_035253525.1 Pyrinomonadaceae bacterium
CGACACAATAGAGCTTGAGCGCGCGCTTGAGCCTTACCGCGGGCGCGTCCGTTACTTCAAGCAGGAGAACCTGGGGGCGGGCGCGGCGCGCAACGCCGCCCTGCGCGCCGCGCGCGGAGAGTTCGTGGCCTTCCTCGACGCCGATGATTTGTGGCTGCCGGATTATCTGAGCGAGCAGATGAAATTTCTGCGGCGCGGCGATTACGACCTGGTCTACTCGGACGCGCTCATCTTCGGCGACTCGCCGCTCGCCGGCAAGACCTACATGCAGACTGCGCCCTCGAACGGCGAAGTCAGTTTCAAGAGTTTGATGCGCTTCGAGTGCAGCGTCATCACTTCGGGCGTCGTGGCGCGCAAGCGCCCGATTCTGGAAGTTGGCCTCTTCAATGAAGAAATTCGCAACGGCCAGGACTTCGAGCTGTGGCTGCGCCTGGTGAGAAACGGCGCGCGCGCGGCCTACCAGCGCAAGGTGCTGCTCCGCTACAGGTGTCACCCGGACAGCCTCTCGTCAGTTGACCCGGTCGGCAAGTTCGTACGCCAGTTGAGCCTCTTCGAGAAGATTGGCGAGACACACGACTTGAACGCGGAGGAGCGCGCGGAGCTGGACCGCGTTTTCAAGAGGCTAAGGGCCGGGATGGAGTTTGAGCTCGGCAAGGCCCGGTTCGTCGAGGGCGATTTCGCTGAAGCCCGTCGCCGTTTGAAGACGGCCAACGGACTCCGGCGGAGCTGGAAGGTGAGCGCCATCCTCCTGCTGACCCGTCTGAGCCCGCGTCTTTTGCGCAGGCTGTACCTGCGGCGTATGGGAAAAACCGCCGCTCCGGGAGGAAAACCCGGCGCATTGGGCGTTTAGAAATATTTGCGCCGCGGGAAACTATTTGATTGATACCGCCGCGCCCTTTGATGTACTCTTAAAGTCCGCTAGGGCCACAGGCCCGTCGCGGCCTTTCGCTACCACGACCAGCTTTTGTCCCGCAGAATTGCCCTCTGCGGCCCAGAAAGCGATTCCCGCGGAAAGCTAAGCATGAGTGTCCCATTCCCCCGTTACCTCTGGAAGCCTGTCGCCATCAGCCTTGCGCTCGCCTTCGTCTATTTCGGCGTGCTCAGAAAACTAGGCTCCGACTGGTGGACTGACGAAAACTATTCGCACGGCCTGCTGATTCCGGCCATCATCGCTTACATCCTGTGGCTTGAGCGCGAGCGCCTTCATCGCGCCGTCGGGCGGCCCAGTGGAGTCTGGGGCGGGCTTCTTGTCGTCCTCGCCATTCTCGGCCTGTGGGTCGGGACCGCAGGCGCGGAGCTTTACGTCCAGCGCATGTCGCTCGTCCTGATGCTTGTCGGCGTGACCGTCTACTTCTGGGGCTGGCGGCTGCTCAAGCTCCTGATGGTCCCGCTGGCCTTGCTCGTCCTGGCGATTCCGATTCCGGCCATCATCTTCAACAAGATCGCCTTCCCGCTCCAAATCTTCGCCTCGAAGTGCGCCGTCTGGGCCATGCGCCTCTTCGACATCCCTGTGCTCAGGCAGGGCAACGTCATCGAACTGATGCCGAAGGGCGCGCGCGAGACCAAGCGGCTCGAAGTCGTAGAGGCTTGCAGCGGCATCCGCTCGCTGATGACGCTGCTCACCCTGGCGGTCGTCTTCGCCTATTTCACGCGGCCGAAGAAAAAGGACGGCGACGGCGGGGGCGGTTGGTTACGCGGGCTCAAGAGCTACGGCTTCTGGCGCTCGGTCATTCTCGTCGGCTCGGCCGTGCCCATTGCCATCCTGACTAATGCCCTGCGCGTCAGCGGCACGGGCGTCCTCTCGCACTACTACGGGACGGAGGTGGCCGACGGCTTCTTCCACTCCTTCTCCGGCTGGGTCGTTTACATCGTCGCCTTCCTGCTCCTGTTCGCCGTCGGCTGGTTGCTGGACCGCTTCGGTCGGCGCGGCAGCGGCGGCGGGGACAGCGGCAGCGGGCGGGCGAAAGCGACGGCGCAGGAGGCTAAGGTCATGAAGCCGGAGCCTTCGGCGAAGACGGCCGCTCCGGCGGGCGTGATTCCGGCGAAAGGAGTTGAGTGAAGATGAAAACGAAGCTCAAAGACTCCGCGCGTTTCGGGCTGCTGCTCGGCTTGCTCCTGTTGGGCGGTGCTGTCATCAACGTCTGGGAGTGGGCTGGCGAGGCGAAGGTCGCGCGGCGCGCTCTCGCGGAGATGCCCGCGCAGGTCGGCTCATGGCGTCAGACCGGCCTGGATCAGCGCTTCGACGCGGAGACGGAACGCGTCCTGCGCGCGGACGATTATCTCGCGCGCACATACACCGGGCCGGAGGGGCGCTCGGCCTCCTTCTACGTCGGCTACTACGCGACGCAGCGCACGGGCGCGACCTATCACAGCCCGCTCAACTGTCTGCCCGGCTCGGGCTGGGAGATGAACGAGGGCGCGCCGGTCACTATCACGCCCGCCGACGGCTCGCCTGCCTTCGAGGCCAACCGTTACATCGTCGAGAACGGAGACAACAGGCAGTTGCTCGTCTACTGGTATCAGGGGCGCGGGCGCAAGGTGTCGAGCGAATACTGGGGCAAAATCTACACGGTGGTCGATAGCATACGCCTGCGCCGCTCCGACGGCGCGATGGTGCGCGTCATGATGCCGGTCGGGCGCGACGAGGAGGTGACCCTGAAGGCTGCCACGGACCTCGCCGCGCAAATCGCCCCGGTACTCCCGGAGTTCGTCCCCAACTGAGAACTTTCGGGGCTTTCGTGAAGAATCACGCGCTCTTGAGCGCTGATGAAGTTTTCATACTTTTGTTGGAACGGGCGGGCGATTAATCGTTTCCTAAGACTGTTTTCGCACGAACCGAAAAAGGCACGAAAGGTCTTTTGACAACCTTCGCGGACGCTCTTTGAGCGCCGCGAACAATTCGCTCGGGGCGTACGGTTTGGCCCGGCGGCATTGCCCGTCGCCGGATTCCCGGCCTGACGTTTCGAGTTTTCAAACGAGCGCGGGTTGCTTCCCACGCGCAAGCCGATTGCCCCGGCTTGCGCGGAAAAAGAGGACAGCCCGCGCCATGGAGTTCCCGTAAAAATGAATCAACAAGAGTGCACCCGCCGAACCTTCGTCTTCGCCCGTTTCATCATCATCCTGGTCGCGGCGCTCGGCCTCATAGGCTGCAAGAGCGCCGAGACTTCCAAGGCCGAGCACGTCCAGCGCGGCGAGGCTTTCCTCAAGGAGAGGAAGTTCCAGGAAGCCACAATCGAGTTTCGCAACGCCATACAGATTGACGACCGCATGGCCTCGGCCCACTGGGGGCTGGCGCAGGCTTACGAGGGCTTACAGCGCTTCGCCGAGATGATTGACGAACTGAAGCGCGCCATTGACCTCGACGGAAATAACCTCGACGCGCGCGTCAAGCTCGGCACTTATTACGTCGGGGCCAACGCCATACGCAAGAGTGATGAGCTGGTGGCCGAGGCCGAACGGCTCGTCAAGGAGGTGCTTCAGAAAGACCCGAACCACGTCGCGGCCCGCGTCCTCCTGGCCGACGTGCTCTTCGCGCAGGACAAGCGCCAGGAGGCGCTGGCCGAGCTGAACCGCGCCATCGAGTTGGAGCCAAAGCGCGTCGAGAGCGTCATCGCGCTCGCCAAGTATTACATCCGCACGGGCGACATCCCGAAGGCCGAAGAAGTCTTCCGCCGGGCCATCTCCGTCAACGAAAATTACGCGCTCGGCCACAGCGAGTACGCGAAGTTCCTCGTCCAGGCCGGCCGCATCGATCAGGCCGAAGCGGAGTTTCGTCGCGCCGTCGAGGTCGAGCCGCAGAGCCGCGACGCGCGCTTCGTCCTCGCCAGCTTCTATCTCGTCAACAAGCGGCTGGACAAGGCCGAGGAGGCTTACAAGGCGCTGGCCGAATTGGACAAGGAGAAGCCCGAGGGCCGCTACATCCTCGCCGACTTCTACTCGTCCGTTGGCCGCTATGATGAGGCCATCAGCATCTACCAGGAGATCGTGGGCAAGAGCCCGGACTACACGCGGGGCCGCTACCGCATGGCGGAGATCATGCTTCAGCGCGGCGACTCACGCGGGTCGTCAGATCAGATCGAGCAGGTCTTGCGGGCCAACCCGCGCGACATGCAGGCTCTTCTGCTCCGCTCGCGCATACACTTGCAGAGCGGCGACCCCGACGGCGCGAAGAAGGCCATCGAGGACTTGAAGGAAGTCTTGAAGCAGGAGCCGAATTCCCGCTCCGGGCTCTACTTCATGGCCGACGCTAATTTCCGCGCCAACCGCGTCGAGCAGGCGCGCGTCTTCGCCTCCGACCTGGTGAAGTATTACCCGGACTACCTGCCGGCCAAGCTGATGCAGGTGCAGATCAACCTGGCGACGAAGGACCCGGTCGCGGCCGTGGTCGTCGCCAACGAGTTGATGGACAAGCTCTCGAAGGAGGGGCCGAGCGCAGACCTCTCGCCGCAGATGCTCTCGGAGCTGCGGCAGAAGACTTTGACGGCGCGCGGCGTGGCCCAGTTGCAACTTGGCAAGACCAAACAGGCGCGCGAAGACCTGACGGCCGCGCGCGACATGTCGCCCAACTCGCCTTCCTCTTATAACAACCTCGCGCTCGTCGCGCTCTTCGAGAAGAGGATGGACGAGGCGACGGCGCTTTACGAGCGCGCGCTCGCGATTGACAACGCGAACTTCGACGCGCTAAATGGTCTCATCAATAACGTCTATTCGAGGCAGCAGCGATTAGACCAGGCTCACGCGCGCGTTGACCAGGCGCTCACGGCCCAGCCCAACAGCTCGGCACTGCATTACCTGAAGGCGCACATCTACGGCTTCGAGCAGAACGCGCAGGGGGCTGAGAGCGAGCTACGGCGCGCGCTCGAACTTGACCCGAATTACCTGGCGGCCTATTTCGACCTCGCGGCCCTCTTCGTCAACACGAAGCAGCAGGACCGCGCCATCGCCGAGTATCGCCAGATTATCGCGCGCCGCCCCGACGACGCCGCGACCTACACGCTTATCGGGATGCTCGAAGACAGCCGCAACAACACGGACGCGGCGATAGAGAATTACCGCAAGGCGCTGGAGCTTGACCCGAACTCGGCGCTTGCGGCGAACAACCTGGCCTGGTCCTACGCGGTGCATGGCAAGGGGAATTTGGACGAGGCGGTCGCGCTCGCGCAGGGCATCGTCCAGAGATACCCGGAAGTGCCCGGCTTCGCTGACACGCTCGGCTGGGTCTATTACAAGAAGGGGTTGCACGGCCCGGCGGTCGAGCAGTTGCAAAAGGTCGTCCAGAAGGCGGGCGAGAGCGCGAACTACCGCTTCCACCTCGGCATGGCGCTCGCGGGCAAAGGCGACAAGGCAGCCGCGCGGCGCGAGTTGGAACAGGCTCTGCGCCTGGGCGAGAAGCAGCCGGGCTTCACCGACGCAGAGGAAGCGCGCCGCACGCTGGCGACGCTTTAGGCCGTCACGAGAGGCTTTAACTCCCGGCGGCCGAGAGCGCCGCGGTGACTCGACGTGCCGCCGGGACCATTCAAGCAGGGTTTTGACCGCGAGTCTTTGAAAGAGTTTCGCCCTAACCGTCACGCGACGCGAGAGCGTGGCTTCGCCATTGCCCGGCGGGCCGCGCGCATTAAAAGCGCGTGAAGTGGTTTTCAGTAGAGACAAGGAGTGCCTGAACATGAGTGTCCAGTTCCGCCAGAGAACCCTCGGCGAGTACGCGCGTATCGTCTGGAGGCGTAAGTGGCTGATCGTGCTGCCCACCATCGCCATCGCGTCCGCCATCACCTGGGTCGTGATGCGCCTGCCGGATATCTACGAGTC
>DATFCB010000105.1:0-2050 GCA_035253525.1 Pyrinomonadaceae bacterium
CTCAGGCAGGTGAGCGGGCGGCAACTTCCCTTAGTCATCGACACACCGCTAGCGCGTCTGGACGAGCAGCACCGCGCGCGGCTCGTGAACAACTACTTCGCGGAGGTCGGCGAACAGGTCTTACTCTTTGCGACGACCGCCGAACTCGACGCAGACCTTCTGTTGGAGCTGAAGCCGATGCTGGCGCGGCTCTACGAGCTGCGTCAGGACGAAGGGGCGCGAGAGTCGTACCCGCTCTGCTTCACGGAGCCACAGCCGCGCGAGCTTATGCTTTACCGTGCCGAGACGAACGGCCACCCGCGCGAGAAGGCCGGCGCGAGCCACACGGGCGCGGAGCAATACTGGTATTACGAGCCCGACGCGGCGTCCTTCAGAGGCGAGCGACTGTTGAAGGCCAAGCTGCCCGCGACCGCACGGCGGCTGGAGATCGTTGACCCGGACAGCGGCGGGTACAACTGGCTGCAAGTGGCGGAGCTGTCCCGCGCCGTCGAAGACAAGTTTCTCTTCGCCGCCCTCCGTAGCGGCCAACACCTCTTCGACGTGTGGCACGACGAATGGTCTTCGCTCCTGCTCGACGCCGGCTACGACAGCGTCGCCACACTCACGTTGGAAGGGCTTGCCGAACTCGTCCTAGACGCTTCCAAGCTCATTGTTTTGGAAGTCATCAATGCCAAAGAAACGTCGGAACGCCCGTCGCACTCGCTGACACCTGAAACGTAGGCCGAAGCTGTGCCAAACGAACTCATCCTCTCACGCCGACCCGTTTACATGGATCATCACGCGACCACGCCGGTTGACTCGCGCGTGTTGGAAGTGATGCTGCCTTACTTCAACGAACGTTTCGGCAACGCCGCCAGTATAGATCATGAATACGGCGCAGCCGCCGGGCAGACGGTCGAGAAAGCGCGCTGTCAAATCGCCACATGTATCAACGCGCAGCCCGACGAGATCATCTTCACCAGCGGCGCAACCGAGGCGGACAACCTAGCCATCATCGGCGCGGCGGAGCAGTACGCCGCGCGCGGCAAGCACGTCATCACCTGCGTCACCGAACACAAGGCCGTGCTCGACACCTGCCATCATCTCGAACAGCGCGGCTGGGCCGTCACCTATCTGCCCGTTGATCGCTACGGTCTGGTTGACCCCGACGACGTGCGCCGCGCCATCACGCCTCAAACAGTCCTCATCTCCATCGTGGCGGCCAACAACGAGATCGGAACCATCGCGCCGGTGGCCGAGATCGGGCGCGTCGCGCGCGAACGTGAAATTCTTTTTCACACGGACGCCACGCAGGCCGTCGGCCACATCCTGGTTGACGTGGAGGCGTTGAACGTTGACCTGCTCTCCATGTCGGCGCACAAGCTCTACGGCCCGCAGGGCGTCGGCGTGCTCTACGTCCGCAAGCGGCGGCCTCGGGTGCGCGTCGCCCCGCTCATCCACGGCGGCGGCCACGAGCGCGGGATGCGCTCCGGCACGATGAACCTGCCGGGCATCGTCGGCTTCGGCTGCGCCGTCGAGCTTGCGACGCGCGAGATGCCGCGCGAAGCGGAAAGGCTCAAGCGCCTGCGCGACCTGCTCTGGACGAAGCTCCAAGCCGAAATCGAAGGCGTCGCACTCAACGGCCATCCGACCCGACGGCTGCCGCACAACCTGAGCGTCCCCATCCCCGGCGTCGAAAGCCGCTCGCTCCTCGTCCAACTCAAACACGACGTGGCCCTCTCCACCGGCTCGGCCTGCACGACGGCCAAAGTCGAGCCTTCACATGTCATCATGGCTTTAGGTTATGGCGAAGAGCGGGCGCATTGCTCCGTTAGGTTTGGATTAGGGAGAGAGAACAGCGAGGACGACGTGACTTTCGTAGTGGAACGTGTGGGTGGCGCGGTGGTGAAACTCAGGAATCTTATTCAAGCCTCGTCAGGGAGTAGCTCTCGCCACTCCGGGCATTGGCAGCAAGGATCGTGAGCGTTCAACGCGGCGCGGTCTTTAGAATTGCCCATGCAGCAATCACAGAAGCAACAAATGTCTTCCTCGAAAACTTTGCTCTTGCACG
>DATFCB010000106.1:0-6963 GCA_035253525.1 Pyrinomonadaceae bacterium
CCGCCGACAGGACAGCCAGCAGGATAACGACGAATCGCCTGCCCGGTCTCTCTTCGCCGCGAGCGCCGTCCGCGAAAATTTCCTTCGTACTCAAAACTACTTCTCCCGCGTTGTCGGATGCGTCTTCAGTGTCGCGCGAAAATCTTAATCGGGCAAGCCTCAGCGCCCGAAGTCGTTTCTCACGACCTCGCCGCCTTTCATGACGAAGCGCACGCGCTCAAGTTCCGTGATGTCGCGCGTGGGGTCGTTTGAGACGGCGATGATGTCTGCGTATTTTCCGGCCTCAATCGCGCCCATGTCGTTCGGCCTCTCAAGGAGGTCGGCGGTCACAATCGTTGCCGACTGAATCGCCTGCATCGGCGTCATCCCATAGCGGACCATGTAGGCGAACTCCTTGGCCTGGTTCACGTCCCAACTGTAGCCGCCCACGTCCGTTCCGTAAGCGATCTTCACGCCCTTGCGCACGGCCACGCCGAACGCCTTAGCTTCGAGGTCGCGCATCGTCAGCCAGATGGGAGCGCCGGCCGCCGCACGGCCCTCGGCGACGAAGACGCCGACGTAGATGGTCGGGCACCAGTACGTGCCCTGACGGACCATGCGGTCCATCATCTCCTCGTCCAGTCCGTAGCCGTGCTCTATCGAATCAACGCCGACGCGCAACGAGGCTTCGATGCCTTCGCGCCCCATAGCGTGCGCGGCGACGCGCCGGCCCAGGCGGTGCGACTCGTCAACCAGCGCCTTCATCTCCTCGTCCGTGAAATTGACCCAACTGTGGAGCGCGCCGTCCTTCATGAAGTAGCGGCGGTCGGCGTAGAACTTGATCCAGTCCGCGCCGTACTTGACCTGCTCGCGCACCGCCTTGCGTATGTTGTCGGGTCCGTCAACTATCTGTACGCCTTCGGGCATTTTCAGTTCCCACGAATAACCGTTGAGCGGGTACATGCCCGTGGCGGAAAACGCGCGCGTCGAGACGAACATGCGCGGGCCGGGGATGACGCCGCGGTTGATGGCCGTCTTCACGTCCACGTCGGCGTACATGGCACCCTCTGTCTCCAAATCGCGCAGCGCCGTGAAGCCGTTCATCAGGGCCGTCCGTGCTGCGACCGTCGCGCGTATGGTGCGATACGGGATGGATTCTTTGAGCAACTGCTCGTCGTAGTCAGCGGCCGTGATGTCGCCCTGCAAGAGGACGTGCGTGTGCGCGTCGGTCAGCCCCGGCAGGACCGTAGCTTTCGAGAGGTCT
Organism: Pyrinomonadaceae bacterium; assembly: GCA_035253525.1. GTDB lineage: Bacteria > Acidobacteriota > Blastocatellia > Pyrinomonadales > Pyrinomonadaceae > QHXM01. The sequence goes on from DATFCB010000106.1 coordinate 1,244, forward strand.
ATGATGCGCGCCGAAGGATGCAAGAGGGCGGTGCGGCTGTCGAAGGGGCCGACCGCCTTGACGCGGTCGTTCTCAATCAGGATGCCCTGGTTTTCGAGCACACGGCCCGCGCGCACGTCCACCAGGCGACCAGCCTTGATGAAGACCAGCGAGCTTTTGTTGCCGCCCGTGCGCGGCTGCGCGACCGATTGCGCGTGAGAGAACAAGAGCAGGGCGACGAGGAGGACGAAAGTTTTAGAGAGCGCTGCAAAACCTGCGCTCAATTCTTTGCGGCTTTGCGCCTTGGCGAGAGAAAACCAAAACCACTCACGCCAAGCCGCCAAGGCGCTAAGGGGTTGAGTCAATGCGTTGCTTGAATTGTGAAACGGGCTCTTGTTCAAGGTTTTTCTCCTTCAGAAATTTGGTCTTTCAATTTTTTGGGATGGCTCCTATAATCGAAGTCGTGCGGCGTGCAACTAGGCCGCGCGCCGGGCGCATCAGAAGAGATGTCGCCGGCCCCCGGTTAAACGACCTCATTACACAGCTCAAGAAAATTTCAGGAGATTAAGAAATGCGTAAGTTTTTTATCGCCGCACTCATCGTCGCAGCGTCTTTCACCGTCGGCCTCGCGCAGACGCAGGAGGGCGGGACTCAAAACGAAATCCCCAACATGGGCCGCGCGCCCAAAGAGATTAACGGCGTCGGCCGCCTGGATTTGCGCATCGTGGACGAAGACGGCAACCCCGTCAAAGGCGCTTACGCGCACCTCGAATCCGAGCGCACGGACGGCTACTTCTGCGAGTCCTGGAACTCCAGCGACGACCGCGGCGTCGCCGTGCTCCCCCCGATTCACATGGGCAAGCTCACGCTCAAAGTCAAAGCCAAGGGCTACGAGACGCAGAAGATCGAAGTCTCGCTCGCCTCACTCTCCGAGCCCGTCCGCGTCGTCCTACACAAAAAGTAACGAAAGAGCAGTGATAAGTGATGAGTGATAAGTGATAAGTAAAAGAAAGAGGGTTTTAACTTATCACTTATCACTCATCACTTATCACTTTTTAACTTGCCAGGCGTCTGCGATCCTCGCCATCCCAGGTTTGGCCCGCGTCCTTCTCTTGACGCTCGCGCTGTTCCGCGAGTGGAATCAATTCGTCCAGAGCGTCACGCAGCCGCCGCGCCTGTTCGAGCGTGAGCAGCAGCGTCGGCGCTCGCTCGCCGTGCCCTTCGAGCGCGAGCGCCACCATCTCGTCCATGAAAAGCGAGACGCGTATGTGCCCGTCGCCGTCGCGCCGCCCCGTGCGAATGTCCACCTCGTGTTTCATAAAAGTAGTGACAAGTAATAAGTGACAGGTGACAAGTAAGAAACGGATTTTAGCTCGTCACTCGTCACTTGTCACTCGTCATCGCTTTTCCGATCCATTCGCGTGCCACGTCCCGCTTGTCGCGTTTATTTCCGTCCACTTCATAATTCAAGCGTCGCATCTCTTCGGTCGAGAGACGCCCTTCAAGGAGCGAGAGGACTTCCCTTGCTGCGGGGACGCGCGCGAGCGTGTCGCGGCGCACGAGGATGACGGCCTCGTAGGGCGGGAAGTAGCGGCGGTCGTCTTCGAGTTGGAAGAGGTCCAAGGCGGAAATCAATCCGTCGGTCGAGTTGCCGGCGATTAAGTCAACCTGGCCTGTGGCGAGCGCGCGGTAGGTGAGCGACAAGTCCATCTCGCGCGGGGCCGAGGCGAACTTGAGGTTATAGGTGCGCGCGAATCCCGGATAGCCGTCGGCGCGCGACATGAAATCCTGCCCGAAGCCCGCGCGCCAGTTGACGGCGTGCGGGACCGCGTCCGAGACGGTCTTCAGATGAAGCTGACGCGCTTCTCGGCCACGCACCAGCACGGCGAAAGTGTTGTCGAAGCCGAGCGGCGGACTAACGGTGATGTCGAACTTCTGAGCGTAGTCGTTCTTAACTGTCTCGTAAACGCGGCGCGGGTCCGTGTCGAGCGGGTGTTTGAGAATCGCCATGTAGGACGTGCCGGTGTATTCGGGGTAGGCGTCAATCGCGCCGCTGATGAGCGATTCGTGCGGCACGTTTCCGGCCAACTCGAAGGTCCTGACGACTTCCACGCCGCGCGCCTCCAACATCTGCGCGAAAATCTCCGCGAGCAGGACGGACTCCGTGAAATCCTTCGAGCCGACGACCACGCGCGGGCGGTTCGCCGCGCCGTTCGACGCCGAGCGCGACCCGCGCCACACACTGTAAGCGCCGCCGAACAGCACCAACGCGAGCGCGCCCCACGCGAGGACGCGCACGGCGAGCGGTCTTCTTTTCGCCGCACGTTTGCGCGCGGGGTCGAAACGTTTTTCCAGTAGACCCAGACCGAAGTCGGCCGCGAGCGCCATCAGCGCCGCAGGGACAGCGCCCGCTAAGAGCAGGTGATTGTCGTACTGCCGCAGGCCGCGAAAGATGTACGTCCCGAGGCCGCCCGCGCCGACGGCCGCGGCAATCGTCGCCACGCCGACCGAGATGACGACCGCCACTCTCACGCCCGTCAGAATCACGCTCGCCGCGAGCGGCAGTTCCACCTGCCACAGAATCTGGCGGTCTGTCATCCCCATCGCGACCGCCGCCTCGCGTACGTTGCGGTCAACGCCGAGAATGCCGGTCACGGTGTTGCGTATGACGGGCAGCAGCGCATAGAGCACGAGCGCGACGATGGCCGTGCGCGCGCCGATGCCGCCGAGCAATGGGAGCGGGATGAGGAAGCCGAAGAGCGCCAGGCTCGGCACGGTCTGCATGACGTTGGCGAAGCCGAGCACGGGCGTGCGTAAACGTGGGTGGCGTGAGAGCAGTATGCCGAGCGGGAGGCCGATGGCGACGGCAATCGAGGTCGAGACGAGGACGAGCACCAAATGCTCGCCCATGAGCGTGACGATGTCCTGCCAGTTGGCTCTCAGGAAATCGGACCAGCCGCTCAACGCTCATCCCTCCTTTAAAGCAGTGATAAGTGATAAGTGATAAGTGATAAGTAAAAGAAAGAAGGTTTTAACTTATCACTTATCACTTATCACTTATCACTACAGTTTCTATGTACGCTCGCGCGTGCGGCTCCGAGCTTTGCAGGAAGCCTTCCGGCGTTTCGAGCAGGACGACTCGCCCGGCGCTCATCAGCCCGATGCGAGTCCCCAGGAGCAGCGCCTCCCTCACGTCGTGCGTCACGAAGATGACGGTCTTGCCGAGTTGCTTTGAGAGTTCCTTGAACTCCTTTTGCAGCGACGCGCGCGTTAAGGGATCGAGCGCGCCGAAGGGTTCGTCCATCAAGAGCAGCGGCGGCTCGGCCGCGAGCGCACGCGCCACGCCGACGCGCTGGCGCTGCCCGCCCGACAATTCAAACGGGTAGCGCCCCGCAAACTTTTCCGCGTCCAAACCGACGAGCCGCAGCAACTCGCGCACGCGCGTCTCAACACGCCCCTCTTCCCACTTCTCCAACGTCGGCACGAGCGCCACGTTCCGCTCGACCGTGAAATGCGGGAACAACCCCGCCTCCTGAATCACGTACCCCGTCCGCCTCCGCAAACGAATCGCGTCCCACTCCACGGTGCTCTTGCCCTCGACCAACACTTCGCCCGCCGTCGGCAGCAGCAGCCGGTTCACGAGCCTGAGCGTCGTCGTCTTCCCGCACCCGGACTCGCCGAGCAGGACGAGCGTCTCGCCGCGCGCCACGCTCAGGCTGAGGTCGGAGATAATCGGCGACGCCGCTCCCCTCACGCCGTAACTGACGTTGCGAAACTCGACGAGCGCATCACTCGCTTGTTCTGAAGTGGACATTTTCAGGAAACGATCATTCAACCCTTATGCGCCTTTGCGTGAGTAAATGGTTTTGGTTTTCTCACGCTGGAGGCGCAAAGGCGCTAAGAAGAACAGTTACTCTAAGCGACGCGCAGGTATTCGGCGACGCGTTTGCGCGAGTGGTGCCAGGAGCCGTGCCAGTTACGCAGGAGGATGTCTGCCGGGCAGACTTCGTCCTCTATGACCTGCTCGGAGAGTATGTCCAGGTACGCGGCCTCGGTGGGCGCGGTCCTTTCGAGACCGTTGCGCGCGAGCCTGACGACCTCGCTGGCGATGCCCAGCACGTTCACGCCCTCGTGGCGCGCTTCCAGCCCGTCGCGCGCGACGCGCTCCTGCAATCCCCTCATGCCTTCGGGTCCGAGCGCGGGCGCGATGCTCAACGCCTCCGTCAGCGCGCTTGCGTCGTACATCAAGCCTTTCCAGAGGGCTTGCAGCGCGAGCGTCATCTTGAGATTGCCGCTGTCGGCGCTGCGCATTTCGATGTGTTGCTTGAGTCGCGCCTCCGTGAAGATGGTCGTCAGGTGGTCTGCCCAGTCGCCGAAGACCGGGCGGACGCCGTCGCACCCGTGGGCCAGAAACTCCCTGAACTTCATCCCCGTCGGCCCGTGCACGTAGCGCCCGCCGCGCTGCGCGAAGATCATGGGCACGTCGAGCGCGTATTGGACGAACTCGTCCGGCAAGAACTCAGGATGAAGCGCGGTGGGCGCGACGCCCGTGCGGTCAGGGTCCGTGTCGAGCCAGGCGGCGGCGCGCGTTGACTTGTAGCCGGAGACGCGGCCGTCCTCAAAAGGCGAGTTGGCGAAGATGGCCGTGACGACGGGGGCGAGGCGGTTGCCGAGTTGGAACTTTTGGGCCAGGTCTTCCGCCGCGCCGTAGTCAAGGTTGGTCTGCGCCGCGCAGGTCCGCGTCATCATGTCCCAGGCGCGCGCGCCGCGACGGCCCAGGTATGGGCGCATCACCTCGTAGCGCGCTTTGGGAAACCAATGCTGCTCGGCGAGCGTGCGGAAGGGGTCGAAGCCGACGGCGAGGAAGGCCAGGCAGTCGCCCTCCGCGATTTCTTTGAGGCGCGCGAGGTAGCGGCTGATTTCGCGCTCCACGTCCGCGAGGCTGCGCTGCGGCGCGCCGGAGAATTCGACCTGCCCGCCCGGCTCAATCGTCAGCCGGTTCATCTGCCCCGCGTCCACTTCTATCAGCACGTTCTCTTCGTGGACGAGATTGTTCGAGCTGGGGGCGAAGCCCGCGAGCACGCGCTGCACCTGCGCGGGCCTCAGGCGCTCGTAGTCGCCTCTCACGTCGTAGCCGAACAGCTCAAGCTCGACGCCGCACATCCAGTCGGCGCGCGCCCTCGCGCCGCGCCGCAAGTTCTCGACGAAGAGCGGCGCGCTCTTCTCGCTCACAGGGTCCGTCAAAAGCGGGAAGACCTCGCGCGCCGTCGCCACCTCCGCCTCAGCGCAAGATGCGTCTCGCGCTTCGATTGTTTCGTCGTGAGCCATGATCAGTGGTCAGTAGTCGGTGGTCAGTGGTCAGTTAAGAACAGTGGTTTTTTACTGACCACTGACCACCGATCACTGACCACTTTTTTATTCCTCCACCGCGATGAAAAGATTGCTGCTGAACTGTTCGCGCTCGTCGAGCCAGGTCCGGGCGCGTGTGTAGCCGGTCGCGGCCGCCAGTTCCGAAAGACCCGCGAGGTCGTACTTGTAAGAGTTCTCCGTGTGAACGCGTTCGCCCGCCTCGAACTCGATTTCCATTTCGAGGCGGCGGATCGAGACGCGTTGCGCGCGCAGGCTCTCAATGTAGACTTCGACGCGGCCGCGTTCTTCGTTGTAAATGGCTTGATGGCGGAAGGCGCGCAAATCGAAGTCGGCGTCCAACTCACGATTGATGCGCGCGAACTGGTTGAGGT